>JBNMJG010000136.1:0-4409 GCA_050873705.1 Coprococcus sp.
ACATGAATCCGCCTACAAAAGTGAGACAGTTCCAAGGTATCATGCGGCGGAAGTGGCCGCACGGAGAGCCGGGATGGCTGGTGCCCTTGTTGTACTTGGATCTGCAACGCCTTCAGTGGCTGATTATCAGAAAGCCCTGGATGGAAGAATTGGTCTTCACAGACTGACACATCGGGCCAGAGCAGGCAGCCATCTTCCGGATGTACAGGTTGTGGATCTGAGGGAAGAGTTCCGAATGAAGAATAGAGGAATTTTAAGCCGTTCCCTTCAGGAGGCCATGGATCATTGCTTAAAGCGCGGCGAACAGATGATGCTTTTCTTAAATCGGCGCGGATATGCGGGATTTGTTTCCTGCAGAAGCTGTGGTTATGTGATGAAGTGCAGCCACTGTGATGTGTCTATGACCGTGCATCACAATCATTTGCTTAAGTGCCATTACTGCGGCAGTGAACAGCCTATGCCGAGAGTTTGTCCTTCCTGCGGCTCACCCTATATTGCAGGCTTTGGCGTCGGTACTCAGAAAGTGGAAGAGTTTGTTCAGAATGCATTTCCGGAGGCAAGGATTCTTAGAATGGATAGAGATACCACATCCGGCAAAGATGATATGGGAAGGATCCTTCAGACCTTTTCGGAGGGCGGAGCAGATATTCTTATTGGTACACAGATGATCGTCAAAGGGCATGATTTTGCCAAGGTGACGCTTGTGGGGATCCTGGCAGCAGATTTATCGATGTTTGCCGGAGATTATCAGTCCTCAGAACGAACATTTCAGCTGCTGACCCAGGCGGCGGGAAGAGCCGGAAGAGGTGACCGGCCGGGACAGGTGATCATTCAGACCTATCAGCCGGAACACTATTGTATACAGACAGCAGCTGCCCAGGATTATGACAGCTTTTACAGACAGGAGATCCAGTTCAGACAGATGCTGCATTATCCGCCGGACAGGCAGATGATGGTGCTGCTGGCAGAGGGCGAGAGTGATCAGGAGGCTGCGATGGCAGTGAAGAAACTGAGGGAGATAGCCGGTGAGGCAGATTTTGACGGTGTCGAATTTATCGGCCCATCCCGGGCAAGTATTACCCGGGCCAGAGATTTGTACCGCTATACACTATATATGAAACATCAGGATAGTAAGGAATTGATACGGCTCAGGGATTTCCTGGAAGGATATCTGAAGTGGTCGCAGCAGTTCCAAAATATATATTTTACTTTTGATCTGCGTGAGCAATAAGTTTTTGGAATGCTTGCACAGATAGTTGACGAATGAAGCAGTTTTTAAAGGAGTGTTGAAAAATGGCAATTAGAAAATTACGTTATGAAGGTGACCCTGTTCTTGGTAAGGTTTGTAAGGAAGTTAAAGAGATGACACCGCATCTTCAGGAACTGGTGCAGGATATGCTTGAGACAATGTATGCAGCAGAGGGTGTCGGACTGGCAGCACCTCAGGTTGGTGTTCTGCGCCGTATCGCCGTGATCGATGTAGGCGAGGGCCCATATGTTTTTGTTAATCCGAAGATCGTTGAGACAGCCGGTGAGCAGGTGGGCGATGAAGGATGTTTAAGCGTACCTGGTAAAAGCGGTACTGTCCGCAGACCGGAATATGTGAAGACAGTCGCTTTTGATGAACATCTGAACCCGATCGAAGTGGAAGGCCATGGCCTTTTTGCAAGAGCAATGTGTCATGAATTTGATCATCTGGATGGTCATTTATATATTGAAAAAGTGGAAGGCCCTCTCAATGAAGTGAGCTATGCAGAGGAAGAAGAAAACTAGGAGGCAGAATGATGAAAGCTGTATTTATGGGAACACCTGATTTTGCAGTACCTACGCTGCAGAAGATGATCGATATGGGAATAGAAGTAACTGCTGTTGTCACTCAGCCTGACAAGGCCAAAGGCCGAGGTAAGAAAGTGATCTATTCACCGGTGAAAGAATGTGCCCTGGCCCATGATCTGCCGGTTTATCAGCCGGTCCGCATCAGAAAGGAGCCTGAATTTATTCAGACACTGCGTGATATGCAGCCGGATGTGATCGTTGTCGTAGCTTTCGGTCAGATTTTACCAAAGGAAGTACTGGATATTCCAAGACTTGGCTGTGTGAATGTGCATGCCTCCCTTCTCCCGAAATTCCGTGGAGCAGCGCCGATCCAGTGGGCTATCATTGACGGCGAAGAAGTGACAGGCGTCACAACGATGCTGATGGATGTAGGACTGGATACCGGCGATATGCTTTTAAAGACTGAGATCCCGATAGATCCGAAGGAAACAGGCGGAAGCCTTCATGATAAACTTGCGGCAGCCGGCGGTGAACTGCTGGAGAAGACATTGATCGGACTGGAAGAGGGAACCATTGTGCCTGAGAAGCAGGATGACAGTCAGGCCGGTGAATATGCACGTATGCTGGACAAGGAACTGGGGCATATTGATTTTAATCAGCCGGCAGTTGTGATTGAACGCCTGGTCCGCGGCTTAAATCCATGGCCGAGCGCGTATACTTATATTGACGGTAAAACATTAAAAATCTGGGAAGCAGAAGTTCTTGACAGAAACTACGGCTGTGAATACGGAGAGGTAGCAGAAGTGACAAGAAACAGTCTGATCATTCAGACAGGTATCGGGGCGCTTTCCGTCAAGAGTGTGCAGCTTCAGGGCAAGAAGCGAATGGATATCGCTGCTTTCCTGAATGGCTATACCATTGAAAAAGGAACACGTTTTGACAACGAATAACAAAACAGAATGGAAGTGACTGAATGTATTATCCGATGTATTTTGATCCAACGTATATTTTAATCATTATTGGTGTACTGCTGTCACTGGCAGCATCCACAAAGGTCAAATCGACTTTCAGCAGATATTCCAGAGTGCGTTCACTGAGCGGACTGACAGGCGCCCAGACAGCGGAACGGATCCTGCATCAGGCAGGTATTTATGATGTGGGGATCGCCAGAATTTCAGGAGATCTGACAGACCATTATGATCCGTCCTCAAAAACGCTGCGTTTGTCGGATTCAGTTTATGGTTCCAACAGTGTTGCAGCTGTCAGTGTTGCAGCTCATGAATGCGGCCATGCCATCCAGCATCAGGAGAATTATGCACCGCTGAAGATCCGTGCAGCCCTTGTGCCGGTTGCTAATTTCGGTGCCGGTATCAGCTGGCCCCTGATCATCATCGGGATTTTGCTGGGCGGCAGCAGTCTTCTGATCAATATCGGTATCTGGCTTTTTGTGGCAGTTGTGGCTTTTCATCTGGTGACACTTCCTGTGGAATTCAATGCATCTTCTAGAGCGCTGAAGATCATGGAATCTTCAGGTATTCTGCATGGCGATGAGAATCGTTATGCCAAAGAGGTGCTTGGTGCGGCAGCCCTGACTTATGTGGCCAGTGCGGCATCCATGATCCTGCAGCTGCTGCGTCTGCTGATCCTGACCCGCGGCTTCAGGGATAATGATCGATAAAGGAGTTAGATATGGCAGATAATTTGAATGCACGCGCCATTGTTTATGATATGCTGATGAGTATTGAGAAGGAGAATACACCTTCTCATATTCTGTTATCCCAGACACTGATGAAATACCAGTATCTGGATAAGCGGGACAGAGCTTTTATCAGCCGGCTTTTCAGGGGAACACTGGAATATGAGATTTTTCTGGATGGTGTGATCCGTCAGTTTTCCAGCGTCCGTTTGAATAAAATCAAACCGCCGATTAAAACCATCCTCAGAATGTCGGTTTATCAGATATTGAAAATGGATCATATTCCTGACGCGGCAGCCTGTGATGAAGCAGTGAAGCTCGCCAGAAAGCGGGGGCTTAAGAATCTGTCCGGTTTTGTCAACGGTGTTTTGAGAAATATATCCCGCAATAAAGACAACATCCGTTATCCGGATGCGGACAGGGAACCGGCGGCCTGTCTGTCTATGCGTTATTCCATGCCGGAATGGCTGGCAGACATGTGGCTTCAGGAATACGGTTTTGAGACAACCGCCAAAATGGGACAGGCGATGTTGGATGACCAGAAGATCTCTGTCCGTGTACGGAATCCACAGAATACAGAGACTGTAAAAGAGGCTCTGGCTGCGGAAGGTCTGCCGACGGAACCAGGATGTATCATGCCGGAGGCGCTGCATATTTCCGGGTATGATTATCTTGGCAATGTGGCTGCTTTTGCAGATGGACAGATCGTTGTACAGGATGAGAGCGCCATGCTGGCAGCTGCGGCAGCAGGTATTGCCGGTGGGGAGACTATCATTGATGTCTGTGCGGCACCGGGAGGCAAGAGTATGCATATGGCGGATCTTCTGCATGGAAACGGACATGTGTCAGCGAGAGATCTGACAGAAGCTAAGGTGATCAGAATTCGTGAGAATCTTTTGAGAACAGGATTGACAAATGTGTCAGCAGAAGTCAAAGA
>JBNMJG010000137.1:0-4282 GCA_050873705.1 Coprococcus sp.
ATGCTTATCGTACGAAAAAGGTAGATGAAATCTATCTGATCTACACAAGCATGAAAAATGCTATGACAGAAGAAGCGCAGTTCATGCGTCTTCTTCCCCTTGAACGTCCGGATTTCGTGGTCAAAGATATCCCTGTTGATCTTCCGATGGAACATATCGCCATGAAACCGTCACCGGAAGCCGTCATGGGCCAGATCGTGCCGGATTATATCGTCGGTTATATTTACAGTGCCCTTGTAGAAGCTTATGCCAGCGAACAGAATGCCCGTCTGATGGCGATGCAGGCTGCCGCTGATAACGCATCCGCTATTCTTCAGGAGCTTGGAACACTTTATAACAGAGCCCGTCAGGCCGCTATTACCCAGGAGATCACCGAGGTCATTGCCGGTGCCAAGGCTCAGAAAAAAGGAAAAAATTAAAAGGAGGTGTCCGATATGAAAAAAGGAAAAATTGTACAGGTCATGGGACCTGTTGTCGATGTAGAATTCGAAGATGATGATCTTCCATATATCAAGGATGCCCTTGAAGTTGATAATAATGGTCAGAAATGTATCATGGAAGTCTCACAGCATATCGGTAATCACACAGTCCGCTGTGTCATGCTCTCCGCCAGTGAAGGTCTTTACCGTGATATGGAAGTCATCGCTCCCGGCGGCGGTATCAAAGTTCCTGTGGGTGAACAGACCCTTGGACGTCTTTTCAATGTCACAGGTGAAACCATTGATGGCGGAGAAGAATTAAAAGATGTGGAGAAATGGTCTATTCACAGAGATCCTCCTGCTTTCGAAGATCAGAATCCTGTTGCTGAAGTGCTTGAAACAGGTATCAAAGTTATCGACCTTCTGGCACCATATGCCAGAGGCGGTAAAATCGGTCTGTTCGGCGGTGCCGGTGTTGGTAAAACAGTCCTGATCCAGGAACTGATCCGCAACATCGCAGCTGAACAGGGCGGTTACTCTATCTTCACCGGTGTTGGTGAACGTTCTCGTGAAGGCAACGACCTCTGGTCTGAAATGAAAGCTTCAGGTGTTCTTGAAAAAACAGCCCTGGTGTTTGGTCAGATGAATGAGCCGCCTGGTGCCAGAATGCGTGTCGCTGAAACCGGTCTGACAATGGCTGAATATTTCCGTGATCAGGAACACAGAAATGTCCTTCTGTTCATCGATAACATTTTCCGTTTCACCCAGGCAGGTTCCGAGGTGTCTGCTCTTCTGGGCCGTATGCCTTCTGCCGTTGGTTATCAGCCAACACTGGCTACTGAAATGGGTGAACTTCAGGAACGAATCGCTTCCACAAAAAATGGTGCCGTTACATCTGTACAGGCCGTTTATGTACCTGCCGATGACTTAACGGACCCTGCACCTGCAACAACATTTGCCCATCTGGATGCCACAACTGTTCTTTCAAGAAAAATTGTAGAACAGGGTATTTATCCGGCCGTCGATCCCCTTGAATCCTCCTCACGAATTCTTGAACCGGATATCGTCGGTGAAGAGCATTATGAAGTTGCCAGAAAGGTACAGGAAATTCTTCAGAGCTACAAAGATCTGCAGGATATCATCGCTATCCTCGGTATGGAGTATTGTCTGATGAAGATAAGATAACTGTTTATCGTGCCCGTAAGATCCAGAAATTCCTCTCCCAGCCATTCCATGTGGCAGAAAACTTCACGGGCATCAAAGGCGTTTATGTACCTCTTGAAGAAACCATTCGTGGATTCAAAGCCATCATCAGCGGTGAAATGGATGATTATCCTGAAAATGCCTTCTTTAATGTGGGCACCATCGATGATGTGAAACGTGCAGCTGAAAAAATGCAGGCTTCTGTCAAATAGAAAGGCAGGCGTTTCCAATGAGTGATATGTATAATCTGAGAATCATCGCAGCAGACAGGGTCTTCTATAAAGGTCCCTGCCTCTCCCTGATCGTTCCCGCTTTTGACGGTGAGAAAGAGGTTTTGGCCCACCATGAAGCCATGGTTATTGCCGTCACGGACGGAGAAATGCGTTATAAAACAGAAGACGGTTCCTGGCATATCGGTTATGTTGGACGCGGTTTCGTCCAGATTGCCAATAACCGTGTCATTTTGCTGACGGAAAGTGCCGAAAAACCGGAAGAAATTGATGTTCGGCGTGCGGAGGAAGCAAAAGAAAGAGCTCTGGAACAGCTTCGTCAGAAACAGAGTATTCAGGAATACTACCATTCCAGCGCTTCACTGGCCAGAGCCATGGCTCGTTTGAAAACATCAAGGCAATCCGCCGGCAAGATCCGTATTTAAACGGCGGCTGCCTCTTCAATTGCTATATATACTTTCTTTTTGTTATATACACTTTTTAGATTCAGCAATCACAGAAAAAAGGCTGATAAGACGCATTGGCGTCTAACGCATCCAGCAATTTCTTGGCTGCTGTACTCAATACCTTGGTATCATCCGTTACAAGGCAGATCTGACGTTTCGGAATCTCCTCTTTCAGATGGATCTGGCATACCTCTCCTCTTGCAATAAAATCAGCCGCCAGATCATCCGGGCAGAAACCAATCCCCAGATTATAACGGATCATTAATAGAATCTGATCCGTTGCTGCCACCTCTATCTCAGGATGGAAGGACAGCCGCTGATTCATAAAATACTGTGTATAAAACATTCTTGTCCCTGTCTCAGGCGGAAGTGAGACAAAGGGATAACTCATCAATTCACTGAGACTGCGTGTCTTTGACGCCAGTTCCCGGTATTTCGGACCGCCGATCAGAACATCCTGGAAGGTCACCAGGGGGATTCTGTGAAGCGGTTTCTTTATGTCCGCCGGCGTGGAAATCACCGCAAAATCCACCTTTCCTTCTTTCAGTGCCTGTATCGCCTGCGGTGTCGAATAACTGGAGATTCGGAAATTAATCTTCGGATGCTCTTCATGAAAAGTACTCAGCCTTTCCAAAAGCATCAGTCTAAGCGCCGTCTCACTGCTTCCTATCGTCACAAGGCCATTCTCAATATTCAGCGTCTTCTTAATCTCCTCTTCTCCCAGTTCCAGATTATTCATCGCCGCTGATACATATTCAAACAATTTCTCTCCGATGGGGGTCAGCGATACTCCTCTGTTGCTTCTTGCAAACAGGCGGCATCCAAGCTCTGCTTCCAGATTGTTCATGGAACGCGTCACATTGGGCTGATTATTGCCAAGAAGCTCTGCAGCTCTCGTAAAATTCTTACTCAAAGCCACATAATAAAAGGTTTTGTAATAATCAAGATTCATTCTGTCTGTTCCTCTCTGATGTTAAATACTTTGCCGTTATATTGCTTTGATCTATTTCCCCTTAACCTTCTCATAACGCAAAGTATAAAACAAAATTTCAAAACAGACAACACCTTTCTTCATCAATCCATACAATTTTGCAAATGTGACTTATTATTAATGGTTTTTCTTTATTAAAACAGCAGATACCACAAATGCAAGAATCAGGAATCCTATGCAAAAATATGTGTTGATTCTGAAAATAGTCTGAAGACTACCGCTGCTTACCTGGTTTAAAAATAATTTCCAGTATGTAGATGCAAATTAGCGGAATCTGTGCCAGATTTCCAATCGTCACTATTAAATTGCATAAAGTCTCGTTTTTCCATCCCTGTGCAGCAATCATCGTTGACAACAAAGGTGTATTTAACTGTACATAAACGCTGTTGAAAAAAGCAAAGATGAACCATATTAATTTTCCTCCCCTTCTAGTGTTCATCGTAAATTCTTTCCAGCAGACGAATCAGTACTGTTCTGTCCTCCGGACGATGGATTGGCGGCATCCATATTCTTGATTTAAAATCATCCAAAGTCAATGGTATGATTTTTTCAAGAAATGTTTTCTTATCATCTTCAAAACCTGCCTGATGAATGGTATCCTGAAGATTTGCAAGGCCAAACTGTTTATAGAAGGCCACATATTTTTCAGCCACACAGTTTGCTACCCATTGAATATCTCCCTCTTTCGGTACACCAACAATATCAGCCAATGTATAAATCTTATCCGGGCAGCTTTCGGCATGATGTCTGATAACAGATGGCAGCACAAGTACACACGCATGCGCATGTACAATACCGTAAGCAGCCCCTATGGCATGTCCTATCGCGTGTCCCTGCGGCACTCCTCCATTGCCCTGCGCATTGGTGGATGCCCATGCCAGCTGTGTTCTTCCTTCCACATTCTTCGGGTCTTTGAACACAATCGGCAGCCACTGCCATACTTTTCGGATACATTCTGCCATGATCATATCTGAGTATTCATTCTGCTGCACA
>JBNMJG010000138.1:0-4256 GCA_050873705.1 Coprococcus sp.
ACATAGTATACAGGCATTTTGTATTTTGTTTTTATTTTTTTTAATTTTCCTAAACACTATTTCTTAAAAAAAACATACAATCCGACGCTTCTTTTCATATATTTCGGTGTTTTTTTGTCAAATCCCGAAAGTAATTTAACAAAAAAATGAGGATTATATGCTTACCAGGCATGATAATCCTCATTGATTCTACTGATCTTCTGTTCTAATCCGGAATATTGATATTCTTGAAGTCCTCCGGCTGAAGCATAAACATCGCTGCTTCTTCGTATTTGTTGTCCAGAACCGTCATAAAAAGATTCTTCATATTGCGTTTTTCAAGGCTGGCAATTGCTTCTTCTATAATTGCCATGATATCTTCATATTCAACAGAATAACCGGACTGCATACGTTCACGGAGCAATGTCTTGAGTGAAGCTGCCGCCGGTGGGGAAATCTCATATCCCTTTTTCTTGGCATAGCCATCTGCCAGCTGAACCAGCTCATTCTCATTGTATTTGCCGATATGAATAATATTCAGGAACTTGCTGTGAAGTACCGGATACTTTCTGAACAGCGTCTTGATACTCTCTTCTTCACCTTCCAGTACAATAGCCACATCCTGGTTCTCCTGCTGAACAAAATCAGCAATAATGCCTGCTGCTTTGTCATCAAGATCACCGGCACCTTCCACAACCAGACAGCCGCCTTTGAGTTTTTCGAAAATCATAGCGAATTCCCGGCCATTGAGATCATCTGCTGTAGCGCGGACGAGCTTGTTCTTGTCACAGATACCATATGTATTCAGCGCCTTGGCGATACCAATAGCAATCTGGGACTTGACGCTCATATCATAACCGGTAACAACAAAGTTGATATCATAAGGTGCCAGAAGATCCATGTTGTCAAGGGCAGGATCCTCAAACTTTGTAAAAGTCTTGGCCAGCTGATTCTTAATGCTGTCTACTTCTGTAACTGAACCAAAGATATTTAAAACAGTATCCGATGCATGAATGTCATCAGATATCTCATCTTCATCATCATCGTCACTATCATCATCCTTGACTGCTCCAGGCTGAGCTTCATCGATGACTTCATCATCATCGTCATCACCGTCATCATCAATCAATTCTGCTTCCCGGCCGCTTCCTGCAAAGCCGAACAAATCATCAAACGTGTTCTGTTTACTGTTTTCCTGATCATCGATGATCTCATCTTCATCACCATCATCTTCGATGATTTCGTCTTCATCTTCATCGCCGTCGTCTTCGATGATTTCGTCTTCATCTTCACTGCCGTCGTCTTCGATGATTTCGTCTTCATCTTCATCTTCGTCATCCTCAATGATGACTTCTTCCGTTTTCTTATTGCGCACATAATCTGCGGACAAATCTTCTCCCATGAGCTTTCCAAAGAAATCCGCATCTTCCTGGCTGAGGCCATCTGTCAGAATACCCATGTCATCTGCTTTCTCTGCTTCCTCAGATGTTTCATCCTCTGCTTCTGCATGATCCGCATCCGCCGCATCTGTCTCTGCCGCTTCATTTTCAGAAGAATCTGTCTCTGCCGCAGGTTCTTCTGAAGGCATCTCTTCTTCTGACACTGTTTCCGGCTGTCCTTCATCATTCACCGTTTCCGGTGCTTCTAAGCTATGATCCTCTTCTGGTTCCGCCTCTGAGACTTCAAAAAGATCATCATCACCGCAGCCTTCTGCTGCTGTAATGGCTGCCGCTGCCAGCTCGATTTCATCCGGCTTATCTTCTTTCTCTCTCGGGATCTTCAGCGTTGTCCAGTCAAAATGCTTTTCTTTCTCTTTTTTGCCAAACATAAGGGAGCTGAACAGATGGGCAATATGTGATTTTTCTTTTTCCTCTGTGACTTCATCTTCCTCATCATCCGCATCATTGTCTGAATCATTGTCACTATCTACATCTGCCGTTTCTGTATGCTCTGTCGCAGACACATCTTCTGCTTTATCCGGTACGGAAGCATTTCCTGATAATCCCTCTGTATCCTGAAGCTGCATATCCGCGACTGTTTCTTCAACAGCTGCCGACGGTGCCTGATCTGCCCCTGCAGCGGTCTCGTTCACAGCCTGTACGTTTTCTTCGGATCCGGTTTTCTTCGCTGCAGGCGTTGTATCACCATCCAATGCACGCTGAATCAGGTCAAGGTCTATGCTTCCTTCATAATCAGCACCTGCAAAGCCTTCGATACCCATCTCTGCACCAAGGGCTTCTGTCAGCTGCTTCTCATGAGCTGCACGCTCTTCTTCCTCAACACGGTGCTGCTCAACCGTTGAAATCTCCGGCAGAGGCTGTCCTGTCAGTTTGCATTTTAATGCTATGGCTTTGTCTACATATTCCCCGTGTCCGAACCAGAGAACAATCTCGTCACATTCATGGATACACTTCTTCGTCTCACCGCTGGCTTCATATAATGTGGCCAGTTCATACGCCCATTCTTCGATGTATTCATAGTCCTTTAACTTCTCAAGAGTATCGATCAGTACTGAAAGGCGTTCACCTTTGCCTTTGTCCAATCTGTATCTTAAAATATAACGATGCAGATCTCTGGAAGCCACACCTATAAATTCCTTGTAGTAATATTCCGCTTCAGAATATTCACCTTTATCAATATATAACGTTGTCAGAAGATCAAGAATTCTTCTTGTATTCGGGTTCTTCTCATAGACACGAAGAAGAATCCGTTCTGCTTCATCATAACGTTCCAGTCCCATATAAACTTCGCCAACCAGGCAGAGGATAGATATATTGCGAATCTTGCTCACATCAATCTCATCCAGCTCTTTCATGGCTTCTTCATAACGCTCCTGCAGCACAAGGGTCTTGATCCGCTTTGTCAGGGCGCCTTCATTTATTTTATTATTCTCCAAATTATTCATCTCCTCACTGCAAAAGCTGACGGCTCCGCTAAAGGCATTTTAACACACAAGTAAAAACTTGACAACCGACGCCCTAAACAAAGTCAAAAACTTCCTGCTCATAATTGATCTTCACATACTCCATTTCGTCAATCGTTACATTGGAATGATAATCCACGACAATGGTCTGCTGACGGTGATTCATCAGCTTCTGCCCAAGAACATAATTCACATCAAATTTGCCGGTAATGGCTGGTGTCGCACCTCTGGCCGGAACGATCAGCTGAACATCATTTGTTTTCAGCAAAGCAAAAATCGGTTCCCAGATATAAATATCTTTGGCTGCACCAAATGGATTATCAATAAACAGAACCTTTTTGAGATGCTCACCGGAAGCAGTTCCTGCATGAATGACAGAAATATAATGGATCACCGCTATCAGAAACTGAATATAAATCCCCTGGGACTGTCCTGTACTGCCCACAGCTTCTTCATATTTGAGGTACCGGCTCTGACTGGCAATTCGTTCCCTCTTATACAGCGTCAGCCGAATCGCATTCATGTCCGTGACAATAACAGAGAACAACCTTTTCCAGGCTAACTGCTGACGGATGAAACGCATTTTTTCTTCCTGAGTACCCAATGCATCCGACCGATGAACAATATCATCAATATACGCTGACATCTTTTCTTTGTAAAAGCTTTCTTTGATATAAGGGATCGCCAGTCCCACCATCTGTATCTGCTCGCCTTCCATAACGATGGTTGACATTTTCGGCAGCTTATCCAGTTCCATACGGATATTTTGACAAATCTGCAGACACTGGCTTTCGAAACTTTCTTTGATGCTGACGAGGTCTTCCATATTCTTGCTGACACGTTCTTTTTCTATGCCGATCAGTGCGATTGTCTCATCAATTTCCTTCATCACACGACCTGCCGCCTGTGCACTGTCCGGAAGACTCAGATGATCCCGCAGCTCCGCAGCCAGACCTTCTGCCCCCAGTTGCTGCAATTCTGAAACAGCCTTTGCCTTATCCTTTTCAAAGGCATCCCTTTTGACAAAATACTGTGCCTGCATCTGCTCATAGCGATTCAGAAGTTCCTCATACTTACGTTTCAGGCTCACCTGGTCATCCCAGGTTTTTGTCGTCATATTTTCCTCTGCATGACACATTTTCATCAAGCGCTCAATGTCATGTCTGAGTCCCTCCAATGCATATAATTCCTTCGTCAGACGCTCACTTTTACCTGTGGATGTGCGATACATTTCAGCTGCCCCGTCATAGAGCTGCCGCATATTCTCAACATACGATTCATAGCTCTGGTCGTTTAATACAACCTCTTTATAAGCACCGTATTTTTCTTCAATTACATTGACTGCCTGTGTAAC
>JBNMJG010000139.1:0-4236 GCA_050873705.1 Coprococcus sp.
GCCCCAGGGACATGTGCAGGTGATGATGAATCTCATTGACTTCCATATGAATCCCCAGGAAGCGTTAGACGCCCCGAGATGGCAGTGGACAGGCGATATGAATATTGAGATCGAGCAGGGGTTCCCGGTGGATATGGCCGGTAAATTGAAGGCAAGGGGCCATCATGTGGCGGTGGCCACAGACAGCATGGATTTTGGCCGGGGACAGCTGATCTTCAGAGATGATCAGGGAATATTGATCGGGGCCACAGAACCGAGAGCCGGCGGCGCTGCGGCAGCGTGGTAGGCTGATGGTTTGATAATGAAAATTATAAAATTTGTAAGACAATAAAGCGGATCGATAAGGGAAAAGATAAATTCGGAAAGAGAGTATATAAGTGACAGATTGGAAAAAGTATTTTAACAGTACCATTCTTTCAAGGGGAAGACAGTATTATAATGCAGGAAAAGTTAAGCGTTTGAGTTATCGTGGACATAGATGGTTTGCAGTGGTGAAGGGCAGTCGAAACTATAATGTGACAGTTGAGCTAGATACGTTGGGAAGCATCGAAAGCATGGATTGTTCCTGCCCTTATGCAGATAGCGGGCAGGCCTGCAAACATATGGCAGCATTGTTGTATGCCGCTGAAGCGTACGAAAAGGAAAATGGTGTTCAGGCAGAATTAGAACTGGCACAGCAGAGAATGGATCAGACAGATAGCGTTATTTTCAAAAAACTGGCAGCCCAGACGGAATATAATTATTTTGATCTGAATGCGGCTGCTCAAAAACTGGAATTGTCAAGGAGTATATGGGAGAAGGGCAAAAGACTGGCAGAGCAAAAGCAGATTGTCCTTGATGATGTTCAAACGGGATATTTGGGCTGGTACGGCGATTCGAAGCTTATTCTGCGTGCAGAGGGCAGATATCTTACAAAAGGAAATGATGGTTATGAGGTTCAGGTCCTTTGCTCTAAGGATCGCGTTGAACAGGCGTTATGTTATGTCAGGGGATGCGGAGGGTCTTATACGGCTTCCGGAGAGGGGTATAGAGCGTATAGTTATGGCAATGTTTGCGCCCATGAGGCCGCACTTATGTATCTCATGGAAGATTATCTGATTGCACACAGACCGGGAGATGCGACAGATCTGGATGGAAAACGTATTTTGAAAGCTTATCAGAGAAAATATGTCGGAAGCAGTTCGGATAATGAAAGTACGCAGGATAAGGAAATGCTTTACCTGGAACCAAGGTTTGCCTATAGTGTTGGTGGGATGGCATTGTCTTTCAAGGTTGGTACGGGAAAAATGTATGTGATTAAAAATCTGACAGAATTTGTCGGACAGATGGAGCGTGGTGATACAGCGGCCTTTGGAAAAACAACAAAAATTAATTTTGCCGATTGTCAGCTGGATGAGACTTCTGAAAAGTATTATGCTTTTATAAAAAGACAGATCAAAGATCAAAAGCGAAGAATCCGCCGGATTCACGAGAGAGGGTATTATACGACTGAGGAAGAAATCAAAGGAGAGATTGATTTGTCCGGAACAAACCTGGATCAGATTTATCATATGATCCGGGACAAAAAGCCAGAATGCAGCAAGTGGACAACACAGGGGCGGAAGAAAGTGTTTCTGGAATGTGCAGAAGGTACGCCAAAAACAGAACTGATGGTCCGCCCGCTGATGGACACCAAAGACGAATTTGACGGTATTGTGGTTTCCGGCAGGCTTCATCCGGTGATGGAGGGCATGGAAAACTTTTATTACATCGAAGAGAAACAGGACAAGGTTGTACTGATTAAAACAGAGAGAAAAGCGATAGAAGGACTGAGACCTCTGTACGAACTGTCAGATGCTGACGGGAAGGTACAATTTCATGTTGGACGAAAGAGCCTTGCAGATTTTTATTATCGGTTTCTGCCTGAATTCAAGAAGTACGGAGCAGTAAAAGGTGCTGAAAGTAAGAAAATACGGGAATATCTTCCGCCGGAGGCGAAGTTCATCTTCTATCTGGATGTGGAAGAAGAAAATATCACCTGTGAAATAAAGGCGGTTTACGGCGAGCATACGGTGGATGTGAACGCTTTTGAAAAGGCACCGGAAGATTTTAGAGATCAATTCAAAGAGTCTGAAATTATCCATCAGGTACAGCAGTATTTTCCGGAAGTGGATGAGAGCGGCACAATCTTTCACTGCGGAAGAGAAGAAGATTTGATTTATCATGTTTTGGATCAGGGTATTGAAGAACTGATGGTGCTTGGTGAAGTCAATAGTACGGAGCGGTTCAAAAAGCTTAGTATCCGCCGAATGCCGAAGATATCTGTGGGTGTGGCGCTGGAGAGCGGTCTGATGGATCTGACCATTACAATGGAAGATATGAGTCGTGAGGAACTTTTGGAGGCTTTGAAGAGCTACCGCAGAAAGAAAAAATATTTCCGCTTAAAAAATGGTGATTTTGTTAATGTTGAAGAGGATAGTGTGGAAATCCTCGGACAGATGATGGATGCACTGCATCTGTCACCCAAGGAATTTGTTCAGGGAAAGATGCAGCTGCCGGCCTATCGGGCGCTGTATCTGGACAAAATGCTGGAGCAGAGCAGCGGTATTTATTTGAAAAGAGACAGTCATTTCAGAAAGCTGGTCAAAGATTTTAAGACGGTGACGGATTCTGATTATGAAGTGCCGGAAACACTTCAGGATACGATGCGTCAATATCAGACAGAGGGCTATAAGTGGCTGCGTACGGTTGAAAGCGGCGGTTTTGGCGGCATTCTGGCTGATGATATGGGCCTTGGCAAAACGCTGCAGATGATTGCGGTATTTCTGGCCTGGAAACAGGAGGGACAAAAAGGCACTTCTCTGGTTGTATGTCCGGCTTCGCTTGTGTACAACTGGAAAGAAGAGCTGACACGTTTTGCACCTGAATTAAGTGCCGAAACATTGACAGGAGCACAGAAAGAGAGAAAAGAGAAAATCGGCCGCTATCAGGAGTGGGATGTATTGATCACATCCTATGATCTGCTGAAGAGGGATATCCATGAATACGAAGGGTGTCAGTTCCGGGGACAGGTGCTGGATGAGGCACAGTACATTAAGAATCATACAACAGCTGCGGCGAAAGCGGTGAAGCTGATCCATAGTCAGGTTAGGTATGCGCTGACCGGTACGCCGATTGAGAACCGTTTAAGTGAACTGTGGAGTATTTTTGATTATCTGATGCCGGGATTCCTGTATACCTATGAAGATTTCAGAAAGAATGTTGAAACGCCGATCGTCAAAAATCAGGACCAACAGGTTTCGGACAATCTCAGACGGATGACAGCGCCTTTTATTATGCGCCGTCTGAAGAAAGATGTATTGAAAGATCTGCCGGATAAACTGGAAAAAGTATGTTATGCGGCTTTTGATACAAAGCAGCAGAAGCTATATGACGGACAGGTTGTTCATATGCAGGCGATGCTGGAGGAACAGGCAGATGCGGAATTTGGTCAGAATAAATTGAAGATTCTGGCTGAGCTGACAAGACTCAGGCAGGTGTGCTGCGATCCGTCGCTGCTTTATGAGGCCTATGACGGCGGTTCAGCTAAACGTGAAGCCTGCATGGAACTGGTCAGTCAGGCCATTGAAGGCGGCCATCGCATGCTGATTTTCTCACAGTTTACTTCGATGCTGGAATTGCTGGAACAGGATTTGAAAGCTGCCCATATTGAGTGGTATAAGATCACAGGGGAAACAGCCAAGGAGAAACGAATAGAGCTGGTCCGTGATTTTAATGAGGGAACAGTGCCGGTATTTCTGATTTCACTGAAGGCAGGCGGAACCGGATTGAATCTGACCGGGGCGGATGTGGTCATTCATTATGATCCATGGTGGAATCTGGCGGTGCAGAATCAGGCAACGGACAGGGCACACCGAATTGGGCAGAAGAATATTGTTACTGTATACAAATTAATTGCCAAAAATTCCATTGAGGAGAAGATCCTTGAAATGCAGGAGGCGAAGAAGCATCTGGCGGATGAGATCCTCAGCGGCGAGATGGGCGGTCTGTCCGCATTGACAAAGGATGAATTAATGGCGTTGCTTAGAATATAATAATTTTAAATTGAAAAATTTTCAAAAAAGTAAAAAAAACTGTTGACAAATCTTTCACTATGAGGTAAGATTAATAGCGTCGCTGGTGCAAACGAGCGACGGTAAGCCCAGATAGCTCAGTCGGTAGAGCAGAGGACTGAAAATCCTCGTGTCACTGGTTCGA
>JBNMJG010000140.1:0-4179 GCA_050873705.1 Coprococcus sp.
GGTTACCAGATACGGCAGCATCTTGAAAATTTCCTGCATGGAACGTCCAAGTCCCGGTATATAGAGATAGAGGATATACAGGGCGCCAAAGAGGAATGATCCCCAGATAGCATTGATTGGTTTCCACAATGCAAAGATAACAAGAGCGATGGCCAGCCAGCCTCTGTCGCCGAAGCCATTATTGGTCCATGTACCGCCTGAGTATTCCATAACAAAATACAAACCGCCGAGACCACTGATCGCTCCGCCGAGGACAGTTGCTGCATATTTATAAAGTGTAACATTGATGCCCGCTGCATCAGCTGTTGCCGGGCTTTCGCCAATGGCACGGAGATTCAGACCCTTTCTTGTTTTAAACATAAACCATGAAACAAGGATGGCAAGAATAATACCAAAATAGGTCATAAAACCGTAGGAAAATAAAATGTCTCCGATCACCGGAATCTTGGATAATCCCGGAATCCTTGTTTTGTAAGTCGCACCTGTCACAGCAACGGAAATCTGACCGACACCGCCTGCCAGCTGTGAAAGGGAACCACCGAAGAAGTTACCGAAACCGACACCAAATGTGGTCAGTGCAAGACCTGTTACATTCTGGTTGGCTCTCAATGTGATTGTCAGAACACTGTAGATCAATGCCCCTAAACCAGATGCAATCAATGCACATAACATGGAAATAATGACACCCACAATACCGCTTGGATTTTCTGTTCCGTTTTCATAGACGAATGCGCCCATCAGTCCGGCGATGCCGCCCATATACATCAGGCCCGGAACACCCAGGTTCAGGTTGCCGGATTTTTCTGTTATAATCTCGCCTGTCGCACCAAAGAGCATACCGATGCCCTGAGCAATGGCTTTTTGAATAAATATAATCAATGTACTCATCTCATCGGCCTCCCTTACTTATGTGCTTTGGTAAATGCAATTCTGTAGCGGATAAAGAATTCACTGCCCAGAATAAAGAACAAAATGATACCTGTAATAACATCGGATGCGTTCTCGTTCAGATTAAACTGTGATGCGATCTGGATCGCACCTTTCTCCATGAAAACAAGGAAGAAAGAAACAAGGATCATCACAAATGCATTGAATTTGGATAACCATGCAACGATGATGGCTGTAAAGCCGCGTCCGCCTGCAGTGGATGTCGAAATCGTATGGCTGGCACCGCTGACTAAAAGGAATCCGGCAATACCGCAGATACCGCCTGAAATACCCATTGTACGGATAATGGTGCGCTTCACATTGATTCGTGCATACCGTGCTGTATCCTGGCTTTCACCTACAACAGCAACTTCATATCCCTGTTTGCTGTACTTCATATAAATGTACATTCCAAATGTAAATGCCAGAACAATCAGTACATTCCAACCGTAAGTCAGACCGCCTAATGCCGGCAGCCATCCTGCACGGGTTGCTGAATTAATAATACCGACTGTATTGGATCCCGCAGGATTCTCCCAGTAAACAATACAGAATGTAACGATCTGCATCGCCACATAGTTCAGCATCAATGTAAATAATGTTTCATTCGTATTAAAATAAGCTTTGAAAATAGCCGGAATAATGCCCCAGATCATACCTGCTGCCAGACTGGCAACAAACATCAGAATCATCAGTACCGGTGTAGGCATTGAATCCCCAGCATAAATCATCAGCGCTGCTGTCGCCGCACCACCTACAAGGATCTGACCTTCTGCGCCGATATTCCAGAACTTCATTTTAAAGGCAGGTGTCAGACCAATGGCAATCAAGAGCAATACCATGGTATCTCTCACTGTCACCCAGGCCCTTCGGCTGGTACCTACGGCACCGTCAAAAATTCCTTTGTAAACCTCAACCGGATTCATTTTTGTTAATCCGAAAATAACGATCGCACAGACAATCAGTGACAGAAAAACTGCAATCAGTCTGATCAGCCATGCCTTCCACCAGGCAATGGAATCCCTGGCTGCAATATGCAATGATGAATCTTTAAACATGGCTCTCCTCCTTATGTCCCTTTGTCATCAGTAAACCGATTTCATCCTTTGTAGCTGTTCGTCCATCCACAATACCTGTTGCACGGCCGCCGCACAAAACAAGAATTCTATCAGATAATTCAAGCAATACATCAAGATCTTCAATGACACAGATAACTGCAACACCCTTTTTCTTCTGCTCATTCATCAGATTATAAATCTGGTAAGAAGAATTAATATCCAGACCTCGTACCGGATAAGCCACCAGAAGAATATCCGGGTTCATGGCAATTTCACGTCCTACAAGCACTTTCTGAACATTACCGCCGGACAGTCGTCCAACCGGAGTAGAAACGCCCGGTGTCACAATGCCAAGCTTATCAATCAGGCTCTCTGCTAATGCCTTCGGTTTCTTTCTGTCAGCAAAAATACCTTTGCCGTCCCGATAACTTCGGAGCATCATATTATCTGTCATATCCATGGAAGCTACAAGGCCCATACCAAGTCGGTCTTCCGGGACAAAGGAGATATGTGCAATATGTATGCCCTCGTTCTCAATATGCTCCGGAGATTTACCGGAAATAACAACTTCTTTGCCCTGCTCATTCACACAGCTGATGGTACCTCCGGCAATCGGACAGAGATTTGTAATGGCCTCCAGCAGTTCTTTTTGTCCGCTTCCTGCAATTCCGGCCACGCCGAGTATTTCACCGCCATAAGCAGTAAAGCTGACATCGTCCAGTGATTTCACACCTTCATTGTCCAGACAGGTAAGTCCGGATACTTTTAAGATTTCCTTCGGATTCTCCGGTTCAGGACGATCAATATTCAGGCTGACCTTTTCACCTACCATCATCTCTGTCAACGAACTCTCCGTTGCATCACATGTATTGACAGTACCGATATATTTGCCCTTACGCAAAACAGATACCCTGTCTGAAAGCGCCAGTACTTCATGCAATTTGTGCGTGATGATAATAATAGAACGGCCATCTGCTCTCATGTTTCTGAGCACCGCAAATAACTTCTCTGTCTCCTGCGGCGTCAAAACAGCTGTTGGTTCATCCAAAATCAAAATCTCAGAACCGCGATAAAGCATCTTCACAATTTCAACGGTCTGTTTCTCAGATACGGACATTTCATAGATCTTCTTCCTGCAGTCCATCTCAAAACCATACTTATCCACCAGCGCCTGAATATCTTTGATCACTTCATCCATATTCAGGTTCATCTTGCCGGGCAGACCAAGAATAATGTTCTCGGCCGCTGTCAGCACCTCGATCAGTTTAAAATGCTGATGGATCATTCCGATACCCAGATCAAAGGAATCCTTTGGCGAAGAAATGAGTACTTCCTTCCCGTTCACAAAAATCTGTCCTTCATCCGGAAAATAGATACCTGACAACATATTCATCAGTGTTGTCTTACCGCTTCCGTTTTCACCCAGAAGAGATAAGATTTCACCTTTTCTCAAAGTCAGATTCACTTTGTCATTGGCTACAACTTTTGTACCAAAACGTTTTGTAATATTCTTTAATTCAATGGCATTTACTGCTTCCACCATCAAGCCTCCTTCAACATACCAAAATGAGGCTGTCAATCGACAGCCCCACCTTAGATATCATACGATTACTGTGTTACTGCTGTAATGCCATCGATAATGAAATCGAAAGCTGGTGCAGAAGCCTTTTCAGATTCATGGAAATAACCATCGCTGATGTATTCGCTGTCAGCATCTGTCAGTTCCTTGCCATCTACTGTGAATGTAGATGTATCAAATACATGAAGGCTGCCATCGATGATCGCATCTTCAACTTCTTTAACCTTTTCAGCTGTACCTTCTGCAACGACCTTGTCATTGAGATCTGTCAGCTTGTCTGCGCCTTCAGCAAAGCCCTTGCACCAGTCTGTGTCAATAGCTGTACCGTCGATGACGCACTTTGTTGCATATTCATAAT
This sequence comes from Coprococcus sp., assembly GCA_050873705.1. Classification (GTDB taxonomy): domain Bacteria; phylum Bacillota; class Clostridia; order Lachnospirales; family Lachnospiraceae; genus Coprococcus_A. The sequence goes on from JBNMJG010000140.1 coordinate 3,923, forward strand.
AAGGTTCCCAGTCGATTGAAGCACTTGTCAGAGCTGTGTTAGGTGCTGTCGGAATCATAGAGATATTATAGCCTACACAAGGAACGCCTGCTGCTTCACAAGCTGTAGGTGCACCTGTTGTATCTGCATGCTGACTGATCAGAACACATTTATCTGCGATCAGAGATTCAGCACATTCTTTCTCAAGGTCAAAACTTGCCCAGCTGTTTGTATACTTAACTTCCATTGTAGCGGATGGGCACTGGCTTCTTACACCA
>JBNMJG010000141.1:0-4098 GCA_050873705.1 Coprococcus sp.
GCTTACCTGCAGCAATCCGGGTATGACATCCGCAAAGACCGTGATGCCAGTGAATATATTTATGAAACAGACGCACTGTCACTGATATCCGGCGATATATCTTCTAATTTTAAGAGGAAATGCAGGAAATTCTCCAGGCAGTATCCATATACAGTCCGAATGATCGATCCTGACTGGCTGGATCAGCGGATTTATGATTCATATGAAAAGCAGCTGCCGGAAATCATCTATATGCTGGACCATTACACAGAATACCAGATGACCGGCATTGAAATCCGGTGTGAGAATGAACAGGCTTTTTTATTTGGCTATGAAAATACTCCGGATACCTTCACTATGACAGCCACAGATTATACAAAAGGGTTTGGCCCTTCTGCCGTCGCTGCCTGTATTTACGAAATGGCCATCCGCCTGCAGGGACACTATCAATACATCAATTTAGAAGAGGATATGGGCATCAAAGGCCTGCGCCGGATGAAGCAATTATATCTTCCTGTCTTTATTTTGGAGGCTTACAATGCAGATCTCAAATGTCATTAACCTACATCCTGGAAAAGGCAAGTTTTTTTGCAGGAAAATGTTTCATAAAGTTTTCTGGATGACCAATCTGGCTTCCCTTGGCCTTGTGGCGGCTAATATCATGGATGCGGTTGTTGTCGGAAGACAGATGGGGGCATCCGGTCTGGCTGCCATCGGTATGGTTAGTCCGATTTATGTTCTCTACAATATTCTCGGTTACGGTTTTTCCGTGGGCGGTGCTGTTACCTTCAGCAAATTAATGGGCAAAGGCAAAGATGAAGATGCCGTTAGTCATTTCAATCAGATCCTGCTCCTGTCTGTACTTGTCTCAGCCATCATCGGCATTGCAGGCAACCTGTTATTGACACCGATCATTCATCTGCTGGGAGGTGCAGCAGCGGATGCAGCTGTTATAAAAATGTGTAAGGACTATGCCTCCCTGATTCTTTGGACATTCCCCATCTTTATGATCAATTTCATTTTTTATGAGTTTATCCGCTGTGATGATGATCAGAGAATCGCTTCCATTTCCTATGTCATCGGCTGTCTGTCGGATGTTGCCTTAAACTGGATACTGGTGGTTGGGCTTGATATGGGCGTAAAGGGTGCTGCATGGGCAACTGTCATCGGTCAGTGCGTCAGTGTACTGATTCTGACCATACATTTTTTCAGGCCCGGATATCACCTGCATCTGGCATTGAGCAGGATCAATTTTGCAGAGACAATGGCATCATTCAAAATCGGCCTGTCAACTTCCTCAAGATATTTTTTTCAATGTCTTTATCTGATCATGGTGAACAATCTGCTGATGCATTTTGCTCCTGACGGCAATTTGTACGTGGCAGTTTTTGATGTTGTCATGAATGTCACTTATATCGGCTGCTTTATTTATACAGCAGCCTGCGAGACAATGAGTCCGTTGGCATCCACCTTTAACGCGGAACATAACAGAGAAACTCTCATCGAACTGCTCAAAACGGCACTGCTGTACGGCTGTATCGGCAGTATAATGCTTGGCATTGTCATTGCTGTTTTTGCAGGCCCCGTTGCTTCCATGTTCGGTCTGAACAATACTATTTCCGTTTCTGCCATCCGTGCTTACTGTATCAGTATTTCTTTTACGGCTTTTGTCGAAATATCCGCCTGTTTTTATCAGGCCATTGAAAAGCCGAAAATAGCCGGCATCATTACGCTGCTGAGAAATTTTGTGATTTTGTTTCCTGTATCGGCCATCGTCGGCGTATACTGGACGCAATACTTCTGGTATGCCCTGCCCTTAGAAGAGATTCTTACGGCCCTGGCAGCTTCATTTGTCATTTTCAAAGCAATTCCGGCAGAAGATGAGAATGTCTTTTCTTATACATTGACAAATGATCAGAAAGACGTATCCCGTCTTCTGAGTCAGGTGGAGGGTTACCTTGAGCAAAGAGATGCTGGCATCAAACAGTCCTATGTGGTTTCCATGGTTGTGGAAGAATTGTGTACTGCCATCATTGAACACGCTTTTAAAAACGGTCCGGAGGAATACATACAGCTTACCATTACGCCTGAGGAAACAGGCAATATTGTATTAAACATTCGGGACAGTGCAGTTTCATTTAATCCTTTTGAGATGCAGACGAAACGTCTGAATGCCGACTCTGCATCAGACCTTGCCGCCATTGATGCCATGGGGATCCTGATGATCAAGAAAAAAGCCAAAGAGTTTTATTATAGACGCTATCAGGGATTTAATGTCACAACGATTATCGTATAAAAAGGAGAGATCATATGCAATCACATGAAAAAACAACCGGTAAACGAAGGTTTTCCGTTGTTATGAAGATCACTGCCATTGTCATTGTCATGGCAATTTTGATCGGCGCCACCGCCATCTATGCCGGCTATTATCTTCATTCAACCACCATGAACCAGTATTACAAGAATCAGGTTATCAACATCGGCAAAACCGTTTCCAAATATATTCCTGCCGATTATATCGAACAATTAAAAGAGGCAGCATCCGATCCGGAACTGGAAAATGTGAGAGAAGAAGCCATTGCATCTGATAACCCGGATCTTGTCAAAGACTGGCTGATCCAAAAGGGTGTTTACGATGATTATGAAAAAGTATTGTCCATTCTCGAAGATTTCCGCAAAAATATGGGCATGACTTATGTTTATGTTCTTGATAACCAGGCCGGCTATTCCACCTACCTGGCAGATCCAGATGAGGATTTGACCATATTCGGCAAAAGAGAAGACAATACAGATGGTTTTGAACAGTACACATCCAACGTAGAAATCCCGCCGACAGTATCAGAGGGAGAGTACGGATGGCTCTGTTCCGGCTATGAACCGATTTATTCTGAAAATGGAGAGGCTATCGCTTTGATCGGTGTGGATATCAGCATGAACGAAGTTGTCGGCCAGCAGATGGATTTCCTGCAGCAGATGCTGACATGGCTCATTATACTGACATTGATCATTGTGATCCTGGTCATTTGCTATTTCCGTTATACACTGACAAGACCGCTTCAGAAACTGGCTGGATCAGCCAAGACATTTGTTGCAAGAAGAGAAAATAAAGGATCAGATGAACCGGCACAGACAGCCATTTCAGATATCACCATCAAATCCAATGATGAGATCCGTGACCTTTATGATTCTATTCGTCAGATGGAAACAGACATCAATCAATATATTCAGAATATTACCGCTGTTACTGCGGAAAAAGAGCGCATTGGTGCGGAATTAAATATTGCCACACAGATTCAGTCTTCCATGCTTCCATGTATATTCCCTCCGTTTCCGAACCGGGAGGAATTTGATATATATGCCTCCATGACACCTGCCAAAGAAGTGGGCGGTGACTTCTATGATTTCTTTATGGTGGATGACCGCCATATCGCCATCGTTATGGCAGACGTCTCCGGCAAAGGTGTTCCTGCCGCACTGTTTATGGTTATCGGCAAAACACTGATCAAAGATCATACACAACCGGGCATGGATCTCGGCGATATTTTCTCAAAGGTCAATGATCTTCTCTGTGAATCTAACAGCGAGGATATGTTTATCACAGCTTTTGAAGGTGTTCTCGATCTTGTCACAGGCGAATTCCGTTATGTCAATGCAGGACACGAAATGCCGTTTATCCGCAGGAAAAACGAAAGTTTTGAAGCCTATAAGATCCGTCCGGGCTTTGTGCTTGCCGGTATGGAAGGCATGCGCTATAAGAGCGGTTCCATGACGCTGGAACCCGGCGATATGATTTTCCAGTACACAGATGGTGTGACAGAAGCAACCAATGCACCGAATGAGCTTTTCGGTATGGACCGGCTGAAGGCAGCTTTGAACTCTGTCAAAGAGAATGATACCCATGCAATTCTGACCGCTGTCAAAGACAGCATTGATACATTTGTGGGAGATGCCCCACAGTTTGATGATATTACCATGCTTTGTCTGGATTACAAAAAGAAAATGGAGGTTGATGCACAGTGAAAGAATTAACATTAGATGCAACCATAGAAAACATTTCAACTGTTACGGCGTTTGTAGATGAAGAATTGGAGAAAATCGATTGTCCCATGAAAGCACAGA
>JBNMJG010000142.1:0-4089 GCA_050873705.1 Coprococcus sp.
AGACCGTACGGTGCGGACACCTCTGGCACAGTTTGCTTCCAGAAGTTTTAGAAAACCATCGCCATATGGTGTGGTATTGATCATGAGTCCGTGGAATTATCCGTTTTTACTGACAATGGAGCCGCTTGTGGATGCTCTGGCAGCAGGCAATACGGCCATTGTCAAACCAAGCGCTTACTCTCCGTTTACCAGTGATATCATAGAGAAGATTTTGTCAGAGTGTTTACCTAAAAAGTATGTGGCAGTTGTGACCGGAGGCCGCAGAGAGAACCAGTGGCTGCTGAAGGACAAGTTTGATTATATCTTTTTCACAGGCAGTCAGTCTGTAGGTAAAGAAGTGATGCGTCATGCGGCGAGACGACTGACCCCGGTTACATTGGAACTCGGAGGCAAAAGTCCTTGTATTGTGGATGAAACGGCCAACATCAAATTGGCGGCCAGACGGATCGTATTCGGCAAATATCTCAATTGCGGCCAGACATGTGTGGCACCGGATTATATTTATTGTGCGCCTGCCATTAAGGATGCGTTGATCGCGGAGATGAAAAAACAGATCAGGATGCAGTTTGGTGAACGTCCATTGGCCAATATGAATTACGGACGGATCGTGAATGAAAAGCATTTCCACCGGCTTATGGGACTGATGGATCAGGAAAAGATTGCAGCAGGCGGTGAATATGATGAAGATCTTCTGCAGATTGCACCAACCATCATGGATCATGTGACATTTGAAGATGCGGTGATGCAGGAAGAGATTTTTGGACCGATTTTACCGGTTCTGACGTATCCTTCTCTGGATGAAGCCATCCGTCGTATTAATGAGGGTGCACATCCGTTGGCTTTATATATGTTTACAGAAAATAAGGCGAATGCGGATAAGGTGATGACACATTGCGGCTTTGGCGGCGGATGTATCAATGATACGGTTATTCATCTGGCAACAAGTGAGATGGGATTCGGTGGTTTTGGGGAGAGCGGTATGGGCTCTTATCATGGCAAGGCCGGTTTTGATACATTCAGTCATTACAAGAGTATTGTAGACAAAAAGACCTGGCTTGATCTGCCGATGCGGTATCAGCCATATAATAAGCTCTTCGATTTTCTGATAAAATTATTTATGCATTGATGGATGCGTTATATAAATCTATCGTTTATGTATTGATTCGTGCAGGGATGGACTTGTACGAATCAATATTATCTGGTATGATAAAAGACGATTTAGTTTAGTTGTGCATCGAATTAAAGTGACGGTGACAACATGATTTGATGGAGGAAGTTATCATGGTTATTGCAAAAAGAATGGAGCCTCTTGTTGCAGGCAGCTCCGTTATCCGTAAATTATTCGAGGAAGGAAAAGAGATGGCCAAGGAAGTTGGTGCAGAGAATGTCTACGATTATAGTCTGGGCAATCCAAGTGTACCAGCACCGGATGCTGTGAAGAAATCAATTATCAAAATTCTGGACACAGAAGATCCGCTTTTTGTACATGGTTATATGAGTAATTCCGGTTATGAAGAGGTCAGACAGGCAGTTGCAGATAATCTGAATGATCGTTTCAAATGGAACTACAAAATGGAAGATATTATTATGACCGTCGGCGCTGCTTCCGGTATCAATGATATTTTGAATCTTTTCCTTGACAGCGGTGATGAAGTTGTTGCATTTGCCCCGTTTTTTGGTGAGTACAGAAACTATGTGATTACAGCAGGCGGTGTTCTCAAAGCGGTACCGGCAGATACGGAGACATTCCAGATCAATATTGATGGCCTGGATGCGGTGATCACAGAGAAAACCAAACTTGTGATTGTCAATAATCCGAATAATCCGACGGGTGTCATCTATTCTGGAGAAACACTGGACAAACTGCAGAAAGCACTGGAACGTGCGGAAGCGCGAATCGGTCATCCGCTGTATGTGATTTCCGATGAACCATACAGAGAACTGGTATATGATGACAATGAATTGCCGTTTATGCCGGCCCATGTGAAAAACTGCCTGATCGTATATTCCTTCAGCAAATCACTTTCACTGCCCGGTGAGCGTATCGGTTATATTGCCATTTCACCAAAAATGGATTATTATGATGAAGTAAAGGCCGGTTTGATCACCACCAATCGTATAGGCAGTGTGAATGCACCGTCACTGATGCAGCTGGTGATCAAGGAGTGTTTAAACGAACGTCCGCAGATTGAAATCTATGACCAGAATCGCAAGACACTCTATGACAAACTGACATCCCTTGGTTTTGAATGCCTGAAACCACAGGGAGCTTTCTATCTTTTTGTGAAATCTCCGATTGAAGACTACAATGCCTTTGTAGAAGAAGGAAAGAAACAGCATATTCTGATGGTGGATGCCTCAAGTTTCGGATGCCCGGGCTATGTGCGTCTGGCTTATTGTGTATCCCCTGAGATGATCAAGCGTTCTTTCCCGGCATTTGAAAGACTGGCAGAAGCCTGCAAAGCAATGAAATAGATGAAGAGGTGACAGACATGAAAGCATGGCAGGATAAAATTCGTTCAGTTGTACCCTATACACCGGGAGAACAGCCGAACAGACCGAATATGATCAAATTGAATACTAATGAGAACCCATATCCTCCGGCACCGGGGGTGCGGGATGTACTGGATCATTTTGATGAGGATAAACTGAGACTTTATCCGGATCCGACAGCGGGAGCTCTGGTGGGGGCACTGGCAGATTATTATCATGTGGGAACAGACCAGGTATTTACCGGTGTGGGATCGGATGATGTGCTGGCCATTGCCTTTATGACATTTTTTAATTCAGATAAGCCGATTTTTTTCCCTGATATCACCTATTCATTTTATCCGGTGTGGGCGGACCTTTTTAAAGTGCCGTATGAGACAAAACCGCTGAAAGAGGATTTCTCCATTTGTCCGCAGGATTATTATCCGGCCAACGGCGGTGTGATCTTCCCGAACCCGAATGCACCGACATCAAGATATGAGAATTTATCTGTGATCAGGGATATTCTGGATCACAATCAGGATGTGATTGTCATCGTTGATGAAGCTTACATAGATTTTGCCGGCGAAAGCGCGCTGAGTCTGTTGGATGACTACGAGAATCTGCTGATCGTGCAGACATTCTCAAAGTCTCGTTCCATGGCGGGAATGCGGATCGGTTATGCCATCGGTCATCCTGAGCTGATCAAGGCAATGAACGATGTGAAATATTCCTTCAACTCCTACACAATGAGTCAGACTGCACTGGCTCTTGGTGTGGAAGCCGTCAGAGATGATGTTTACTTCAAGGCATGCACCGCGAAGATCAGAGCAACCCGGGAAAAAGCCAAACAGGCATTTACAGCCCTTGGATTTACTTATCCGGAACCGGGTGCCAACTTCATTTTCGTCACTCATCCGGACTATCCGGCCAAAGAACTCTTTACAGCCCTTCGTGAAAAAGACATCTATGTCCGCTACTTTGATAAACCGCGCATCAACAACTACCTGCGGATCACCATCGGAACCGACGAACAGATGGAAGCATTATTTGAGTTCTTAAAGGAATATATGAGCAAATAAATTTGCTTAGATGAAGCAGGCAAAAATTGTCACGTCTGAGTTGTATAAATAATAAGAGAAATCTTTTGTGACATTTTTGCCGTTACCTTAAAATTTTCAAAGACAGCTGGCTGCTTGCTATTATTCAAAATCAGGGCATTCAGCGTCCGATTTGAAAGGAAGAAACAAAATGTCACAAAAAACAGTCACCGTTTCAGTTCGCCGGCTTGTGGAGTTTATTCTCAGGTCGGGAGATATTGATACCGTTTCCGGCGCGTTTGGAGAAATGGATGCAATGCAGCAGGGCGGCCTGATGCACCGAAAACTTCAAAAAGAGGCCGGGCCTTCTTACAGGGCGGAGGTGTCTCTGAAACATACGACAGAAATGGATGAGACGCTGGCAATTACGGTTGAAGGACGTGCCGATGGGGTCATAACAGAATCTGAGATGGCAGCGGATGAGAACGGCGAGCTGGAACTGAAGGAAGTTGTGACAATTGATGAGATAAAAGGTACTTATAGAAATTTAAGGTATATCACAGAGCCTGTGCCCGTTCAT
>JBNMJG010000143.1:0-4085 GCA_050873705.1 Coprococcus sp.
ATCTATATCTCCTTCGATATAATCTGTAACAGAACTTTATTGAATTGATTCACCACAATGCTGTGGGAAACTTTATGTCTAACATTATACTGACGTGTATAGAAGATGTCAACCCGGGATTTGGAAAATTAATCCACAAAAAAGATGAATGAGGGAGTAAAGATTTAATAAAAAATTTACAAAATTGAAGATTTTAGAAAAAATTACGTGAAATTTCAAAAAAGCAGGCGTATAATCAGTAAATTTACAAAGTTGGAAAATATCGTGCAATTTTACAATAAAATGTAAATAAATGTAAGAAAATGGAAAATGCTGAGTTTTATTATGGGGAATGGGATTTATCATAGTGATAGACTTGCGGCTGTATGGTGAATATGCTAAAATGAAAGGGATGTTTAAGGAAAATTGTATTTAAGGAGGATATAGAGTACATGATTGATAAACTGGTGGGAAAAATTAAGAAATTAAATGCACCAATCGTTGTCGGACTGGATCCGAATCTGGCATTTGTACCGGAACATATTCAGAAGAAAGCATTCGATGAATATGGTGAGACATTGGAAGGCGCAGCAGAAGCTATCTGGCAGTTCAATAAAGCAATTGTAGATGCTGTTTATGATCTGATCCCGGCTGTAAAACCTCAGATTGCCATGTATGAGCAGTTTGGACTTCCGGGTCTTGAGGCATTCCACAGAACAGTAGAGTATTGCCGTCAGAAAGATCTGGTGATCATTGGCGATATTAAGAGAGGTGACATTGGTTCTACTTCAGAGGCTTATGCAAGAGGTCATTTGGGCCCTGTAAAGGTCGGAAGCCGTTCATTGTATGGTTTTAATGAAGATTTTGTTACACTGAATCCGTATATGGGTTCTGACAGTATCAATCCTTTTATCAATACGGCTAAGAAAGAGAAGAAAGGTGCTTTTATCCTCGTTAAGACATCAAATCCATCAAGCGGTGAATTTCAGGATCGACTGATCGATGGTCGTCCGCTGTTTGAATATGTTGCTGAGAAGGTCAATGAATGGGGCAGTGATTATGTAGGTGAATGCGGATACAGCTATGTAGGAGCTGTTGTTGGCGCAACTTACCCGGAACAGGCAAGAATTACTCGGAAGCTGATGCCAAAAGCTTATATTCTCGTACCGGGTTATGGTGCACAGGGCGCCACAGCCAAGGATCTGCTGCCTAACTTTGATGAGAATGGCCTTGGTGCAATTGTGAATTCATCAAGAGGCATTATCGCAGCTTACAAGCAGGAGAAGTATGCGAAGTTTGGCGCAGAGCATTTTGCAGATGCTTCCAGAGCAGCAGTTATTGATATGCAGAAGGATATTACATCTGTATTGTAAAAGCCGGACAGGCAGACAGCTGCTGCAGCCGGCATAGAATGATGCAAGCAAATGAAGTAATTCAACAGTTATATTATAAAGGACAAAAACATGAGCGTAAGTAAAATCAAAGCAACTGTATTTTCGCAGGAACAGCTTGCTTCCGATGTATTCAGTATGTGGCTGGAGGTCGGCGGTATGGCTTCAGAGGCAAAGCCGGGACAGTTTATCTCTGTTTATTCAAATGATGACAGCAAACTGCTTCCAAGACCGATCAGTATCTGTGAAATTGACAAGGAAAATGGCCGGCTGAGAATTGTTTATCGTGTGGTTGGCTATGGCACGAAGGAATTTTCAGGATGCAAAGCAGGGGACACATTGGAGGTTATGGGCCCCCTTGGCAATGGTTACACATTGAAGAAAGATAATGCGATTCTTGTAGCCGGAGGTATTGGTATACCACCAATGCTGGAGCTTGCCAAAGAGCTGGACTGTGAGAAGACCATTGTTCTCGGTTACAGAGATGAACTGTTTTTGAACAAAGAATTTGAACAATACGGCAAAGTGGTCATTGCTACAGAGGACGGCAGCTGCGGAACAAAGGGCAATGTACTGGATGCCATCCGTGCGGAAGGCGTTGAAGGACAGGTCATTTACAGCTGCGGACCAACGCCGATGCTTCGTGCGCTGAAACAGTATGCAGCCGATCAGGGGATTGAGGCATGGATTTCTCTTGAAGAAAAGATGGCCTGCGGTATCGGCGCATGTCTTGCGTGTGTCTGTAAGTCAAAGGATGTGGATCATCATACAAATGTACACAATAAGCGCATTTGTAAAGATGGCCCTGTCTTCAATGCACAGGAGGTGGAACTGTAATGAATACAAAGGTGAATCTTGCCGGAGTTGAGCTGAAGAATCCTGTGATGGTTGCTTCAGGTACATTTGGTTCCGGTGCAGAATACAGTGAATTTGTTGATTTGAATCGTCTTGGAGCGGTTGTGACAAAGGGGGTAGCCAGTGTGCCATGGCCGGGCAATCCGGCACCGCGTATTGCGGAGACAGCCAGCGGCATGCTCAATGCCATCGGACTTCAGAATCCCGGCATTGATCTTTTCTCAAAGAGAGATCTGCCGTTTTTGGAGAAATACGACACGAAGGTGATTGTCAATGTATGCGGCCATTCTACAGAAGAATATCTGGATGTGGTTGAACGCCTTGCAGATGAGCCGAGAGTTGATATGCTGGAGATCAATATTTCATGTCCGAATGTCAAAGAAGGCGGTATCGCATTTGGTCAGGATCCAAAGGCTGTAGAAGCCATTACAAAGGCTGTCAAGGCAAAGGCAAAACAGCCGATCATCATGAAGCTGAGTCCGAATGTCACAGATATCACAGTGATGGCGAAGGCTGCTGAGGCCGGCGGTGCAGATTGCCTGTCTCTGATCAATACACTGACTGGTATGAAGATTGATATCGAAAGACAGACATTTGCCATTGCCAATAAGACAGGTGGTCTTTCTGGTCCTGCTGTTAAACCGGTTGCAGTCCGCATGGTTTATCAGGTGGCCAATGCTGTCAAGATTCCGATTATCGGTATGGGCGGTATCTGTACAGCTGAAGATGCCATGGAATTTATTCTGGCAGGTGCGACAGCTGTGTCAATCGGTACAGCAAACTTTACGAATCCATATACAACCGTAGAAGTCATTGATGGCATTGAAGCTTACATGAGAAGACATGGAGTAGAAGACATCAACGAACTCATCGGTCTCGTAAAATAAAAGGTTAGTTCCCGAGGTTTAATCACCCAGCTGATGATATCTCTCTGGAAACGGGCTCATCGCCCACTGTTTCCAGAGAGATATCATCAGCTGGGTTGAATTAAGACCTCGGGAATTTTTTTATGTAAACAGGCTCATCGCCAAATGCTTCTAGCTTGTTGACTGTTTTTTGTAAGTTTTTTGTTGGCGGTTTGAAATATTTGAGTGCTATAATCAAATATGTAAGTTGGATAGTTAGTTTTGATTATAGAGGAGGCTTTTGTTATGGCAAAAGGAAGTAAGAGGAGACGGCAAAGGAAGGGGTTCGCCTGGAAGTTTGTGATCGCAGGTGTGTTGTTGGTTATTGCGGCGCTGACGGCTGTTCGTTTATTAGGAGATATGGCTGGAAATTCAGGAGAATGGAATCTTATTTTGGTGAATAAAGATCATAAAATACCGTATAATTATTCGCCTGAGCTGATAGAACTGTCCAATGGTGAGAAGGTCGATGCCAGAATTTATCCGGATCTTCAGAAGATGTTTGACGATGCCAGAGCGGCGGGCCTGCAGTTGTTTGTCAGGGATGGCTATCGGACAAGAGATGAGCAGCAGGCTATTATGGAGGATAAAATTGCAGCCTATGAAGATGAGGGCTATTCAGAAAGTGATGCGAAGAAACTTGCAAAAACTTATGTAGCAGAGCCGGGGACCAGCGAGCATGAGTTAGGTCTTAGTGTGGACATTAATGCAGAATCTGCGGGTGCTTCTCAGGACGCTGTCTATGAATGGCTGGATGAGAATGCCTATAAATACGGATTTATTAAACGGTATCCGGCAGATAAAACGGATATCACGGGAATTGATAATGAACCTTGGCATTATCGGTATGTGGGCTATGAAGCAGCAAAAGAGATGAAAGAAAAAAATCTGTGCCTTGAAGAGTATCTTCAAAAAGAAAAAATCTCCGAGAATTGATTACTTAACTGAGGATAAC
>JBNMJG010000144.1:0-4075 GCA_050873705.1 Coprococcus sp.
CAGTTATACATATGATCAGATGGAAGGATATACAACAGATAATCTGACGCCGGAATTATTGACATCGCGGAATTACGAGAAGACCCAGTTGTCAGCAGGCATGAAAGTGGACAAAGGTTCACCGGCTTACAAGATCATTTACAGTGATAAGTGGCAGATCGTGATCTGCCCAACAGCCCAGCAGCTTAAGCGGCTGCAGGATGTGGAGACCGTTGATCTGGTTTTAAAACGGGACAACATCGAAGTTTCAGCAGATGTTCATGTTTTTGAGAAAGACGGGACAAGTTATGTCAGCTTTGATCTGTCTAATTATATGGTACGATACTGCAATGAGAGATATATTGATATTGAAATTGTCTGGAACAATTATGATGGACTGAAAATACCGAAATCATCTGTTACAAGTAAGAACTTTTACAAAATACCGATTGCATATCTTCAGACGACGGAAGAAAGTGATGAAAAAGGTTTCTATGTGGTCAATGGTGAAGATACAGAATTTATAAAACCTACTGTATATTCACAAGATGATAAGTACTGTTATATTGACTGTACGGATATCCGTGAAGGAACAGAACTGAAGAATCCGTCTTCAGGCGAAACTTTTACCGTCGGTGAAGTGGAGGCATTGAAGGGTGTTTATAATATTAACAGGGGATATGCTCTGTTCAGACTGATCAATATTTTATATGAGTATGGAGATTACTGTATTATCAGTGACAAAGTGAGCTATGGTGTTACACTGTATGATCATATTATTCTCAATGGCAGTGATGTCAAAGAGAACCAGATAATTTATTAGGAAATACATGAAGGAGGCAATGAAATGCTTACAGAGAATGTTATAGAAGTTGAGAAGAATATTCAGGCTGCCTGCGACAGAGCGGGAAGATCGAGAGATGAAGTCAGACTGATTGCGGTCAGTAAGACGAAGCCGGTCAGTGATATTGAAGAAGTACTGACAACAGGCATACTTGATTATGGTGAGAATAAAGTACAGGAATTGTCAGATAAGTATGATGTTCTGCCGAAGAACATCAGATGGCATATGATCGGACATCTGCAGCGCAATAAGGTCAAATATCTGATCGGCAAGACAGTATTGATCCATTCTGTTGATTCACTGAGACTGGCTGAGCAGATTGAGCATGAAGCGGCAAAGGCAGATACGATCATGAATGTACTGATTGAAGTGAATGTTGCAGGCGAGGAATCCAAGTTTGGCACAACATGCAATGAAGCAATTGAACTTGTGCAGGCGGTTGCAGCATTAAAGCATGTCAAGATCAAAGGATTGATGACAATTGCACCATTTACGGATAATCCTGAAGATAATCGTATTTATTTCAAAAAATTAAAACAATTATCTGTTGACATAAAAAGCAAAAACATTGATAATGTTGATATGGACGAATTATCCATGGGCATGACCGGCGACTATGAAGTTGCCATAGAGGAAGGTGCAACGATGGTTCGTGTTGGTACCGGTATATTCGGTGAAAGAAATTACCAGATATAAAAGATTTTATCTGACAATGAAATTCAATCTAATAAAGAGGAGCGTATAACAGAATGAGTAAAGGCTTTAACAAAATTCTTGATTTTATGAAGCTTAATGATGATGAATATGAAGATTACGAAGAGTATGATGATGAGATAGAAGAAGAGGAAGAAGCTGCAGAACCTGCCAAGAGAAAGAAGGCAGCAGGTGCAGAGAAAACCACATTCAGAACCAGACATACAACCGCTAAACAGGATGATGGACTGGACAGTTATGCAGATCTGGATGATGAGCCGGCTCCGAAGAGCACACATACCAATTATTCATCATCCCGTTCTTCAAGAAAGAGCACACCATATGGACGAAACAGCAAGATTGTACCGATGCATACAGCGTCCCGCAGCATGGAAGTATGTGTTTCAAAACCGAATGATTTCAATGCGTGCCAGGAAGTATGTGATATTATTCAGTCTGGACGTGCGGCAATCATCAATTTTGAGGCAGTAACAACACAGGAAGCACAGAGAATCATTGATTTTGTATCAGGATCCTGTTATGCTATTAATGGAAATATCAAACAGATTTCAGAGACAATCGTTATTGTAACACCTGAAGATATTGATATTACCGGAGATCTTCAGGAACTTGCATCTTCAAATGTGAATGTTCCGGCATTCGGATATTCTGAAGAAGAATAGATAAGGAGGTTTGACAAGTATGTTAACACCAATTGAAATTCAGGGAAAGACCTTTAAGAACAGTGGTATGGGCTATTCCAAAGCGGATGTGGACAGCTTTTTCTCAACAATCTCATCAGATTATGAAGCATTGTACAAAGAGAACCTTTCACTGAAAGAGAAAATCAATAACCTGAATGCCAGCCTGGATCATTATAAGGAAATTGAGAAATCACTCCAGAAAGCACTTGTTCTGGCAGAGACAACAGCAGAAGAAACAATTGTTGGTGCCAAGAAGAATGCAACTGTTATTGAGCAGGAGGCTGTTCTGAAGGCTCAGACAATCGTTGCGGATGCCAAGGTTGAGCTGGAACGTCTTCATGTTAAGACGACGGATCTTCTGCAGCAGTATGACCGATACAGAGCACAGTATAAAGCATTGGCAGCTGCTCAGCTTGAAACTTTGAATTCAGAGGCCTTTGATATCGATGCAGCAACCATGAAATCTATCACAGGGTTGGAAGAATCTGCAGCGGAGCATGCAGATCAGCTTCAGGCAGCGCCTGTTTATACTGCGTCCGAGACAGAGGAGCAGACACAGGAAGAGGAGCAGGAAGAGGATTTTGATGAGACACTCTCCACAGAAGATTCAATGATCAAGGATTTCTCAGAGATGTTCGATAATGAGCAGGATGAACAGAAACAGTAATGTATCTATAAAAGATTTAAAAGTCCGGGTTGGCGGGTTATAAGCGTACCCGGACTTTTTGTACAGTAAAGGAAGACAGAAAATGAGAAAAATGATGATTCATTATAAAGGGATACCGATTTATCCGATTATTCTTTCAGAGAATTTTGATGGACTGGGTGCAGCTCTTGAAGAGCTGGCGGTCAGAGATCGAAAGGTGTGTATTGTCACCGACAGTCATGTGGCAGAGCATTATCTGGCACAGGTGGAGAAAATCGCAGCAGAACATTGTGCAGCAACAGTTCATTTTATTTTTCCGGCAGGAGAAGAAAGCAAGACACTGACAACCGTGGAGAATCTTTATGAATTTCTGATACAGAACAAGTTTGAGCGCCGGGATATGCTTGCAGCACTCGGCGGCGGCGTTGTTGGTGACCTGACCGGTTTTACTGCGGCAACATATCTGAGGGGAATTGATTTCCTTCAGATTCCAACAAGTCTCCTTGCACAGGTTGACAGCAGTATCGGCGGTAAAACCGGTGTTGACTTCAGAGCGTATAAGAATATGGTCGGTGCCTTTCATCAGCCGAAGCTAGTGTATTCCTGTGCTGAGACTTTAAAAACTCTGACAGAGCAGCAATACATTTCAGGACTGGGAGAGATCATCAAACATGGCCTGATCAAAGATGTTGCATATTACCATTGGCTGAAGGAGAACAAAGAGGCTATCCTGGCCCGGGATACACAGACAATGATTGAAATGATCGAAGTCAGCTGCCGTATCAAGAAGGAAGTTGTGGAAAATGATCCTGAGGAGGCCGGCGAGCGTGCGCTGCTTAATTTCGGTCATACCCTGGGACATGCAGTGGAGAAGCTGATGAATTTTACCATGCTTCACGGTGAATGTGTGGCTGTGGGCATGCATGGTGCAGCATGGCTTTCAAAAGAAAAAAAGATGATCTCAGAAGAGATGTATCGAGACATTCTGGATACCATCACTTCCTTTGGTTTGCCGGTGAGCGTAGAAGGCATTACACCGGCAAAGATTGTAGAAGTTTCAAAATCTGATAAAAGAATGGACAAAGGAAAAGTAAAATTTATCCTTCTGAATCCTGAAGGACAGGCTGTGATCGACAAAAGCATCACAGATGCACAGCTTCTGGCAGCTGCGGATGTCCTTGTAAGAAACGGAGAGCAGAAGTCATGAAA
>JBNMJG010000145.1:0-4074 GCA_050873705.1 Coprococcus sp.
AGAAACGTTCTTTACCCATCCTGGAGTATACTCAACATTAATTCCGCCATCATTTGCAACTGTTAATGTAGCTGAAATGTGATTTAAAGCATCTCCTGTAGAATCTTCATTGGTAGTCCATTTAGAAGATTTTAATTTTGTCTTTGTCCAATCTGTTCCTGCATAAGTGCCAATTAAAGTAGTGATATCTGTAGCAGATGTCGCATTTACTGTAGTACTGTCATTTAACTTTTCAACAGTAACTACAGTATACACATCACCATTCTGTTTATCTTTATAAATTGTAATTGTATACTTACCAGCATTAATCTGATCTGTACCATCAGAAGCTGCTGTCTTGAATGCTGTTACCATATTTTCAAGGTTTGCTGCATCTGCTGCTTTTCTTGATTTTTCAACGTATTTTGTATACTGTGGTGCGAGGATACCTACTAAGATAGCAAGGATTGCTACTACGATTACAAGTTCTACCAGTGTAAAACCTTTATTGTCTTTTTTCTTGTTTCTAAGGAATTTTAACATAACACATTTCTCCTTTTCTTTTTGTTCCTTGTTCTTTTGATGATTGACACTTTGTGTCATCATCTCTCCGGGTGATTTTGTTCACTCGGTTTGCCAAACTCTTTGTTCCTAGATGCTGTACAAAATCAACAGATTCGCAGGCAGGTGCTTACATCATGGCCGGTCCTTAAGCGCTGTCTTTTAGCGCTTTAGTACCGCTGCCAATGATGTGCGGTGCGAACGTGCCTGCTGTGAACTGTTGATTTTGTACAGCTCAGGGACTAAGGAGTTTGGCAATCATTTTATATGACAGGGATTCCCTATGCCAATCCCATCACATACATTATATAGCAGAAACTTTTTACGCGGTTCCCAATCGCGTATTCAAATGGATTTTCTCCATTGATAGGCTTTTTACAGGTTATCCCGACCTTCGTACATGGTGCCGATCGGCATGATGACGGCGATGACCAGTGTACCGACGACCAATGCCATGAAGACGATGATCAGTGGTTCCATGGCTGCCAGGATGCTCTGGGTGGCCATCTCGACTTCTTCGTCGTAGTAGTCCGCCAGTTTCTCAAGCATGGCCTTGATGTTACCTGTTTCTTCACCGATACCTGTCATATGATAGACCATGGGCGGGAAGATGCCTTCGCTTCGAAGGGGTTCGGAAAGAGGAATACCTTTCATAACTTCTTCCTTGGCCTTCAGGAAAGCATTGGCATAATGAACATTCTTCATGATGCCTGCGATGATATCCAGGCAGGCTGTCATGGGCAGGCCTGCTGCCAGCAGTGTACTCATGGTTCTGGCAAACTGTGCACAGGCTGTCTTCACTGTCAACTTGCCAAAGAGGGGCACACGCATCTTGAAGTCATCAATGGCACTTCGGCCTGCATCGGTTTTGTATATGGTCCGATAAGCAAAGATTACCAATGCCACAACGATCAGAATAACGTACCAGTGGCTGGCCGTCCATTTACTGGTGTTCATGACTGCCATGGTCAGTGCCGGCATCTGCACATCCAGATCTGCAAACATATCGATGAAGATCGGGATAACGAAGAGCAGCATAACTGCCACAACACCGATGGCTGCACAGACCAGAATGATTGGATAAATGGTTGCTTTGCGGATGGTTGCCTTCAGCTTTGCTTCCTTTTCAAAGTGAACTGCCATTCTGGAAAAAGCCATCTCAAGGTTACCCGAAGATTCACCTGCTTTGACCATGTTGACCATCATCAATGGGAAGATATCCGGAAAAGCCAGCAGGGAATCTGCCAGTGTATTACCTTTCTCTACATTCACCAGTACTTCTGCAATGGCGCTCTTGAGCCACTTGTTCTCTGTCTGCTCCGACAGCATCTGCAGGGCCTCCTTCATAGGCACACCGGCTTCGGTGATGCTGACAAACTGTCGGCAGAATACACACAAATCTCTGGACTTTACTTTTCTGCCCACAGAAAAATCGATATTTTTGTTCATGATGCCCTGTTCACGGATAGACATCGGCAAAAGCCCGTCCTTACGCAGCTGTTCGGCGACTCTCTCTTTGTCGTCAGCCTCCATGCTGCCCTTGACCTCTTTGCCCGCCGCATCAACAGCGACATAGGAAAATCCCGGCATAATTCAAGTCCTCTCTTATAACATCTTAAAATCTACTTTGTTATTCATCGTCACAGGATCCTGGGCATAGGATACCGCAGATTCTGCGCTGATATCACCTCTCAGGAACAGATCATAGATGGCATCATCCATGGTCTGCATGCCCTGGCGCTTGCCCGTCTGCATAGTGGAAATGATCTGGTAAGTCTTATTCTCACGGATCAGATTGCGCACTGCATTGTTGGCAAAAAGCACTTCAAGGGCTGCCACACGGCCATGACCGTCCTCCTTGCGGATCAGCTGCTGGGAAACGATACATTCCAGTACCGATGCCAGCTGGATACGGATCTGCTGCTGCTGGTTTGGCGGGAACACATCAATGATTCGATCGATGGTCTTAGCTGCACCGATGGTATGCAGTGTAGACAATACCAGATGGCCTGTCTCAGCTGCCGTCAAAGCAGTAGAAATCGTCTCAAGGTCTCGCATCTCTCCCACAAGGATCACATCCGGATCCTCTCGAAGAGCTGCACGCAGCGCCTGGGCATAGTTGCTTGAATCACTGCCGATTTCTCTCTGGTTCACAATGGACTTCTGGTGTCTGTGAAGATATTCAATCGGATCCTCCAGTGTAATAATATGATACGGATATGTCCGGTTGATAATATCCACCAGAGCTGCCAGTGTCGTAGACTTGCCGCTTCCCGTAGGTCCTGTTACAAGAACAAGTCCCCGGCGCTTCTCAGTCAGTGCCTGTACCTCCTCCGGAATACCGAGACTTTTGGCTTCCGGTATCGTAAACGGCAGACATCGCATAACAGATGCCAGTGTTCCGCGCTGTTTAAAAATATTCACACGAAAACGTCCGACACCACGGATAGCATAAGCTAAGTCCGTCTGTCCGTTTTCATCCAGTTCTGTTCTGTGTCTCTCATCAAGAATCGGAAGAAGTAATTCTTCCAGATCCTTCGGCATCAGTTTCTCACCCTCCTGAGGAGTCAGCATACCATCTATCCTGAAGAATGGTGAACATCCCACAGTAAAATGGATATCTGATGCATGGGCCGCCACAGAATCCCTTAAAACTTCATCTAAAATATACATAAGCCTTCCTGTCCAACATATGATGTTTATTCATAGGATGCCTTCAGCATTTCATCTACAGATGTGATGCCCTCCAGCACATAACGGATACCATTCTCACGAAGGGTTCGCATACCGCTTCTCTTCGCCGCATCAGCCAGTTGTTCTGTTGAAGCGTTCTTCGCGATCAAAGAACGGATCTCCTCATTGACTTCCATAATCTCAAAAACAGCGATACGGCCGAAGAAACCGGTCTGATTGCAGAAATTGCAGCCCGCCGGCTTATAGATTTCCACATCCGCTTCAGGCGGTTTTCTGAGAATCCGCTTCTCTTCCTCAGAAGCCATATAGGCCTTGCGGCAATGCGGACAAAGCTTACGAACCAGTCGCTGGGCGATAACACCGATCATGGAATCGGCGATGAGATAATTCTCCACACCCATATCTGCCATACGGCTCAATGTACCCACTGCATTGTTCGTATGCATGGTAGATACAACCAAATGGCCTGTGATAGAAGCCTGAACAGCAATAGAGGCTGTCTCCTGATCTCGGATCTCACCGATCATAATGATATCCGGATCCTGACGAAGAATAGAACGAAGGGCTGATGCAAATGTCAGATCCACCTTCGGATTCACCTGAATCTGGTTAATACCTTCGATATCCGCCTCCACAGGATCCTCAACTGTCACGATATTCACCGCTTCCTTGTTCATCTCACTGAGAGCTGTATACAGTGTGGTAGACTTACCGCTTCCGGTAGGCCCCGTAACGAATATAATGCCAAAAGGATGGGCCATCATATGGTCAAAGCGCTGCAGCTCGTCATCGCTGAGCCCCAGTTTCTTCTTCTCACGGGTAAGATTCAGCTTGGAGGAA
>JBNMJG010000146.1:0-4069 GCA_050873705.1 Coprococcus sp.
ACGTGAAGGTTACGTTCTTCACTGTCGGGTCCGGACATCCGGATTTACTGAAAGCCGAAGCTGATGCCGGCCATTCCATCGGCATCCACAACGCGACCCATGACTACGCCACCATTTATTCCAGTGAGGATGCCTATTTTGCTGACCTTCGCAAACAGCAGGAAACCATTGAAAATGCTGCGGGCATTCATACAACCCTTGTTCGTTTTCCGGGCGGAAGCTCCAACACAGTCAGCAAGAGCTACTGTTCCGGCATTATGACCAAGCTGACACAGGATCTTACGGATATGGGCTTCCAGTATTTTGACTGGAATGTTGCCAGCGGAGACGCAGGTGAGACAACCGATACCTCCGTTGTCGTTCAAAATGTCATCTCCGGCATTCAGCAGCATGATGTTTCCATCGTTCTTCAGCACGATATCAAAGGTTTCAGTGTCAATGGTGTTGAACAGATTATCCAGTGGGGACTGGCACATGGCTATACATTCCTTCCGCTGAAGGCTGATAGTCCGACAGCACACCATGGGGTCAACAACTAACAATGATCGTATGACTCCAGGATACCATAAAAAGAGGACACTTTGATTTATTCTATACAAGCACCTGTATAAAAATAAATCAAAGTGTCCTCTTTTAAATTATTTTCAGCCACACTCTATTCTTTTGCGCAAATATTTAATAATTGTCCTTGGTTTATCGTTTACAGTACAGCCGCTTCCGTGATGATGCAGATATATATTCTACATATAGCATCCCAGCGGCATACTGTTCTGCTGAAGCAAATGAAGGATTGCACCGACAACCTGGGCACAGATTTTCAGAATGTACCGGCAGTCGTTTTCTACAGATTTGACTGCATGCAGATATTCTTCATGGCATTTCTTGATAAATGCACAGATTTCATCTGCAGACTGCATCGTCACTTCCTGGAAATGTGCATGCTTTTCTTTCATCTTCTGCACAAATTCTCTAAAATCCACCTTCAACTGTGCTTCATAATGAATATGCTCTGTCATTGTTCCCGGATATTCAATGTTATGCGGGAATGTAAAGTAATCCGCAATATAGTGAGTGATAACCCCTAAATCCTTTGACAGACCAATGGTCATTCCTTTATTCTTGTCATACTCATCAATAACTTTGTTAATCTTCTTCTCCAGTTTGTGGAATGTCAGATCTATTCTGTGTTTGGTTGTAATAAAGCTGGGCACAAGGTCCGGTTCCAGACTTCCGAATCTGAAAGCCAGAGGATGGTCGATCATATCTGCATCCACAACATCTACAATGTATCCTGCTAATGATAAATGAGATTTTTTTCTCAATATAAAACCCTCCACACATATATGGCAGCGGTACCACCCGCTATAACTGTCGTTTCGTAACATCTACATTATTGTACACCTATCCTAAACAAGAATCAATATCATTTACAAAAAATTCACATTCCATTTACATTGTAAACACGCATTCACCTTGACATTGGCATTCTCATCATATAAAATTAATTCATATATGAACATATAGAGGAGATGATTTTTTGGATTCCAGTGACGCGATGCAGCTTCTCATTCTGATTATTTTACTGGCTTTATCAGCCTTTTTCTCATCAGCTGAAACTGCATTAACCTGTGTCAACAAAATACGTATCCGCAGTCTTGCAGATGAGGGCGATAAACGTGCCCAGCTTGTCAAGGAACTGACGGATAATCCATCCAAGATGCTGAGTGCCATCCTTATTGGCAATAATATTGTCAATCTGAGTGCGTCCTCATTATCAACAATGCTGGCTACCAAGATAGCGACCCAGCTCGGTGCCGGTGCCAACACCGCAACCTTTGTCGGACTTGCAACCGGTATCCTGACAATTTTGATCTTAATTTTCGGTGAGATCACACCTAAATCCGCAGCAACCATCAACGCAGAGAAGATGGCATTGGGCGATGCCGTGATCATCTACTGGCTGACCCGTATTCTGACCCCTGCTATCTTCGTGATCAACCATCTTTCTTATGGTGTTATGCGCCTGATGGGCATCAATCCCAACGCCAAGACGAAGACTATGACGGAGAATGAGCTTCTGACCGTTATTGACGTCAGTCACGAAGACGGTGTCATCGAATCCGAAGAGAAAGAGATGATCACCAACGTTGTAGATTTTGGTGATTCTGTTGCCAGCGATGTGATGGTACCGCGTATTGATATAGAATTTATGGATGTGGAAAGCAGTTATGAAGAAGTGCTTTCTGTTTTCAGACGTGACAAATATTCCCGTGTGCCGGTTTATGAAGGTGACAAAGATCATGTCATCGGTGTTTTGAATCTGAAGGATGTTTTCTGTTATAATGATCTTCCTGACAATTTCTCAATTCGTAAGATTCTTCGTCGGCCATATTTCACCTATGAATTCAAGAAGATTTCTGATCTGATGGTGGATATGCAGAAGAATTCCATCAGTATGGCCATGGTTCTTGATGAATACGGTGCCGTTGCCGGACTCATTACACTTGAGGACCTGCTTGAAGAAATCGTCGGCGAAATCCGTGATGAATATGACGAAGAAGAGACCGACGATATCCGCAAGGTGAATGAACATGAATATACCGTAGATGGTACAACCAAACTTGAAGATATCGACAAGCTTCTCGGACTTCACCTTGAATCCGAGGATTATGACTCCATCGCAGGGCATATGATCCATGAGCTTGGGCATATTCCTACAGAAGGTGAATATATCGATATCAACGGTATCCGTTTTACGGTTATGAAGATGGACAAACATCGTATTGCCGACATTGATATCCGTCTGCCGGAAACAGAATCTGAGCATACTGCATCTGAACATTGATATATCAGATATCACTATAAAATTTTTAAGAGAATCGAGGGTTACTAATGTTGTTAAAAGAATTTAAAGAGTTTGCCCTTAAGGGCAATGTCATCGATATGGCTGTCGGTGTTATTATTGGTGGTGCCTTCAGCACGATCGTATCTTCACTGGTGAATGATATTTTTATGCCGGTACTTGGACTTTTAACAGGCAAGATCAACTTTTCCGAACTGTATATCTCACTGGATGGCGTAGACTATCCAACTCTGGCTGATGCCAAAGCCGTCAGTGCACCGGTATTTGCCTATGGCAGTTTTATTCAAAATGTCATTCAGTTTCTGATTCTGGCTTTTGTTGTTTTCCTGTTTATGAAAGTAATCAACAAACTGAAGAAGCCTGCACCTGCGGCAGCTCCGACAACCAAGGTTTGTCCATACTGTAAGTCTGAGATACATATTGATGCTGTCAAATGTCCGCACTGTGCATCTGACCTTGAAAAGACTGAATCATAATCCGTTATCATTTTTGTTTACAAAAGAAGCCTCATAAGATGGATATTTTCTCACACCACAGCCATCTTACGAAGCTTCTTTTTTTCACGTTCTTATTTTATTCTTTCACTTCCGGTCCAATCTCATCAGGCACTTCCCTTTCCCCTCTGAATCTGAACACTTCTTTGGATTTTTTTGCTGAATCTACACGGCCATTTCCCTTAAATCATCCGCAATGATCAATTCTGCTTCCGTTGCTGCCTGGATTTCTTCAATCGTATATTCCGGATTATATTCAACCAGTGCCAGTCCTTCATGTGTGACCTTCATCACTCCCATCTCAGTCACGATCAAATCTACCTGTCCCTTTGCAGTCAGCGGCAATGTACATTCTTTGAGGATCTTGTGCTTGCCTTTGTTGGTATGTTCCATAGCCACAATAACTTTCTTTGCCCCCACAACCAGGTCCATGGCACCGCCCATACCAGGAAGCATTTTGCCCGGTATCTTATAATTGGCAATGTTGCCTTTCTCATCTACCTGGAGAGAACCAAGGACTGTGACATCCACATGACCGCCGCGAATAATCGCGAATGAATCTGCGCTTGAGAAGAAGGCGCCATCATCTGCAATACCGGCCATCACACCGCCGGCATTGACAACATGCGGACTTTCCTTGCCTTCTTCAAGAGGGACAAGGCCTACAAATCCATTCTCTGACTGCAGTGTCAGATCAACACCTTCCGGGAGA
>JBNMJG010000147.1:0-4048 GCA_050873705.1 Coprococcus sp.
ATATAGAAGAACAGGCAGCAGCCGCTGGAAGAACCATGGTCCGGCAGGTATCAGCGGACGATCACACGGTATTGGAAATCGATGCAGCCGCATTTATCAACCAGGATATTGCCATTCAGCGGGAACTTTTGCGGCAGGTGATGAACCGGCTGGCCGGCGGATTGAAGGACATCCGGGCAGTTCATATTGAAATGTTCAGGGGATTGTTTGAGGGGCAGGTGGGAAGGCAGGTGGATCTGCCTTATCAGCTCTGCGCAAAACGCACGTATACAACTGTGAACATTTTCAGAAATCAGACACATACAGCGGCCGGCATTCCGGCAGATGAATGTCCTGAAATAAAGCTGGATGAGCCGGGAAAATATATTTTGACGGGCAGTAAAAGAGAACTTTGTCTTAAAATTTTTCCTGTGGAGAAAAATCTGCAAATTCCAAAAAAAATGTATACGAAATGGTTTGATTATGATAGAATAAAAAATGGACTGGTCCTGCGGCAGCGCCGTCCGGGCGATTATATGATCATCGGCGGCGGACATAAGAAATCTCTTCGCAGAATTTTTATGGATGATAAGATACCGCAGTCGGATCGGGAGAATTTGAACATGTTGACAGACGGCAGTCATGTCCTGTGGATACCGGACATAGGCCGTATGAGCGAATATTATAAGATTACCGGAGAGACAAAGCTGATTTTATCAGCAGAACTGAAGGAGATTGAAGAATGAAAGAGAAGATTAAAGTTTTACTGCCGGAAGCAGAAGTTGACAAGAAGATCCAGGAGCTGGGTGAACAGATCAGCAAGGATTATGAAGGCAAGAACATTCATATGATCTGCGTATTAAAGGGCGGTGTTTTCTTCACATGTGAACTGGCCAAGAGAATCAGTGTGCCTGTATCCCTTGACTTCATGTCTGTATCCAGTTATGGCAACGGTACGACATCTTCAGGTGCAGTCCGTATCGTTAAGGATCTGGATGAGCCTTTGGAAGGCAAGGATGTGCTGATCGTTGAAGATATCATTGACTCAGGCAATACACTGCATTATCTGGTAGAGATCCTCTATAAGAGAAAACCAAACAGCATTAAGATCTGTACACTGTTAGACAAGCCGGAGCGCCGGACAGCAGATGTGAAGGTTGATTATTCCGGATTCAACATTCCTGATGAATTTGTTGTAGGCTATGGTCTTGACTATGCGCAGAAGTACAGAAATCTTCCGTTTATCGGAGTTGTTGAATTTACTGAATAACAGAAACTAAGTAATAAGACAGAAGCTGAAGAGGGTTGCTGCGCATTTGCGGTTAGCATCCCTTTTTCATAGTGTTTGATAATTTTTATCAAAAATCAAATGATAAGTCACTAAGTGACAGGAGGAGTGTAGCATTGAATAATAAGAAAAGAGGAATTGGCCTGTGGGTCGTTGTTCTTGTCTGTGTATTTATCGGTATCATTGTCAGTGAGGGATGGAATCTTCTGACAGCCAGTGATTACACATACAGCGAATTCCAGCAGGATATACAGAATAAAGCGAGTCAGATCGATGATGTTGTCATTTCACCGAATAAGGAGACGCCGACAGGTATGGTCTCTGTGGACTGGAAAGACGGCAAGGATGACAGCTTTTATGTGACTGATGTCAACCAGGTCAAGGACTGGCTGGAATCCGTGAATTATACGAACTATAAAGAGACAGATGTCATTAACCGTGAAGGATGGTTTTACAATAACGGTGCATTATTAGTACTGGGCGGTATTTTCCTGTGGTTTTTGTTCTCATTTATCAACAGCCAGCAGAGCGGCGGCGGAAGCAAGATGACAGACTTCGGCAAGAGCCATGCGAAGATGAGCAAAGAGGGCGACCGCAAGGTAACATTCCGTGATGTTGCGGGCCTTCAGGAAGAGAAGGAAGATCTTCAGGAAATTGTTGACTTCCTCAAATCTCCTGAGAAGTATACCAAAGTCGGTGCCCGTATACCGAAGGGTGTGATCCTTGTGGGACCTCCGGGAACAGGTAAGACATTGCTGGCCAAGGCAGTGGCCGGTGAAGCCGGTGTGCCTTTCTTCAGTATCTCAGGTTCGGACTTTGTGGAAATGTTTGTCGGTGTCGGTGCTTCACGAGTGCGTGACCTTTTTGAGAATGCCAAGAAGAATGCACCATGTATCGTCTTTATCGATGAGATCGATGCGGTTGCAAGAAAGCGTGGTACAGGTCTTGGCGGCGGTCATGATGAACGTGAGCAGACATTGAACCAGCTCCTTGTTGAGATGGATGGTTTTGGTGTCAATGAGGGCATCATTGTCATGGCAGCAACAAACCGTGTGGACATTCTGGATCCGGCGATCCTTCGTCCGGGCCGTTTCGACCGTAAAGTGGGTGTGGGACGTCCTGATATTCAGGGACGTCGTGAAATTCTTGAGGTTCATGCTAAGGGCAAGCCGCTTGGCGATGATGTGGATCTGGATCAGATCGCCCGTACAACAGCAGGATTTACAGGTGCTGACCTTGAGAACCTGATGAATGAAGCAGCTATTTATGCGGCAAAGCAGAGCCGTGCTTATATTGTCCAGGATGATATCCGCCGTGCCTTTGTGAAGGTCGGTATCGGTGCTGAGAAGAAGAGCCGTGTCATCTCTGATAAAGAGAAGAAGATCACCGCTTATCACGAGTCCGGTCATGCCTTATTGTTTCATTTGCTTCCGGATGTGGGACCGGTTTATTCCGTATCCATTATCCCGACGGGTATCGGAGCAGCAGGATACACAATGCCGCTGCCTGAAAGAGACAATATGTTCAATACCAAGGGCAAAATGATGCAGGATATCGTTGTATCCCTGGGCGGACGTGTTGCAGAAGAGCTGATTTTTGACGACATCACAACCGGTGCTTCACAGGATATCAAGACAGCCACAGAGACAGCCCGTGCCATGGTTACAGAGTATGGTATGTCAGATGCCGTTGGTCTGATCAACTATACAAGCGGCAGCGATGAAGTTTTCATCGGCAGAGATATCGGTCATTCCAAGCCGTATGGTGAAGGCGTTGCAGCTGTCATTGATCAGGAAGTGAAACGTATTGTTGACGGATGCCATCAGGAAGCAAGACGTATTATTACAGAGCATATGGAAGAACTTCACGCATGCGCCAACATGCTGATCGAAAAGGAAAAGATTACAAGAGAAGAATTTGAGGCAATTTTTCCAGAAGGAACAGAAGATGAAAAATTGCGCTTTATGTAACTTGCATAAAAAGGATTTCTGAAACAATAAAACTTTGTGAACACTTTCGGGCGGCGGCATGGTATTATAATAAACGTAAACCCCCCAATACATTATAAAGTTTTTGTTTCACCCCATAAACAAAAATACCTTCTCCAAAAGGACAGCAACGGAAGCTGTCCTTTTTTCTTTGCCTAGAAACGAGAATAAGATAAATGCGGCCTCAGAGTATTTCGAGAACATTCTTTCCAAGACACCGCGCGGCACAAGCACACTCGCGCTGCCAACGTCTAGCAACGGTACATAAGGCAGTAAAGGACACTGCCTAAGTACCGGCTGACGTTGAAGCACTTGTGCTGCGCGGTGTCTTGGAAAGAACATTTTTCGAAGTGTAATAGGCCGCATTTTATTTATTTTCCGATAGAATCTTTGGATAAAGAAAAAAGGACGATGGTATAGGGGTGAAGAGAAAATAAAATACACATACTTTGATAGTTTACGTGTATACAATAGAGCAGAAGGTTGAAAAACTATCGAATTTACTATACAATAAAAATAATTTTGCGGCTGTTCGCATAGATTTTTTTGACAGGAGTTAAGGCATGAATAATTTTTTGAACAGACAGGCGTTTTTTGCGGATGGGACGCCTTTTTATCGGTTATATACAGCGGATGATGCGGTGGCTGCCGGATGCAGTGTCAGACTGCGATTTCGGACAGCGAAGGACAATGCGGCTTCGGTAATGGTTGTGACGGACTGTGTGAGGGCTGAGATGAAGAAGTCTTTTTCAGAGAGAAATTTCGACTATTATGAGGCAGTACTTCATTATCC
>JBNMJG010000148.1:0-4047 GCA_050873705.1 Coprococcus sp.
GATGTGGCTACAGATCCATGGGGAATCAAGGTTAACCGTGTGGAGCTTAAGAACATCATTCCTCCGGCAGCCATCCAGGATGCCATGGAGAAACAGATGAAGGCTGAACGTGAACGTCGAGAATCCATCCTGATCGCAGAAGGTGAGAAGCGTTCCGCTATCCTGAAGGCAGAAGGCCATAAGGAATCTGTGATCCTTCAGGCTGAAGCTGACAAACAGTCTGCTATCCTTCATGCGGAAGCTGTAAAGGAAGCCAAGATCCGTGAGGCAGAAGGTGAAGCGCAGGCAATCCTGAAGATCCAGCAGGCTAATGCCGATGGTATCAAGTTTATCAGGGAAGCCGGTGCGGACTCAGCTGTACTTCAGCTGAAGAGTCTGGAAGCCTTTGCAAAGGCTGCTGACGGCAAATCTACGAAGATCATTATCCCGTCAGATATCCAGGGCATTGCAGGACTGGCTACTTCTATTGCGGAAGTTGTCAAAGAAGCAGATGCGAAATAGCGCTTTGCCAAATATGTAAATTCATACAAGAGATGAAGCAGGCCGCTGTGCAGATTGTACAGCGGCTTGTGTTTTCTTACAAAACTTATTACGAGAATGTTTAAGAAATTTTTCAGAATTTAGATAGACAATCTTTAAAAAATGGGTGTATACTTCTGTTTGTATCAAGAAAGAGAATATTTTCAATTGAAACCATAATGAAATCATGTGTTGTGGAGGAGTATTTATGAGAAGATTGAGACAATGGACGATTAAGCACCCATTGCAGTTTGTAGGTGTATTTATGCTCGTATATTTCACCTGGTTTTCTCTGCTGGAGAAGTATGCGAAGCCTGTGTTGACGATCCATTCGAAGCTGGATGACAAGATTCCGTTTTGCGAGTATTTTATCGTACCGTATTTGCTTTGGTTTGTATGGATTGCCGGTACATTCGTTTATTTTTACATAAAATCAAGAGAAGACTTTTACCATGCATGCCGATATATGTTTACCGGAATGATCATCTGTCTGGTCATCTATACATTGATCCCGAATGGACTGAATCTTAGACCGGAGATTACCAATACCAATATTTTCTCAAGACTGGTGGGGATGATCTGGTCAGTGGATACAGCAACGAATGTCTGTCCGTCCATTCATGTATTCAATAGTATTGCTGTCAATACAGTGATTCAGCATTCCAACGCTTTTAAGCATAAGAAACTGGTACGTTTCGGCTCTTATGTTCTGGCACTTGCCATCTGTATGTCAACGGTTTTCCTGAAACAGCATTCAGTTGTCGATGTGTTCTGGGCATGTGTACTTGGATTGGTTCTGTATCCGCTGTCTTACAAGTCAGTATTTGATGATTCCAGAGAAAGTGAATACAACGTCAAAGCTTTATAAACAGATTATATAGAATGTGTCCATTTCCTGATGATGGGAGATGCGGCACATTCTTTTTTGCGATTTCATAAAAAAACGCAGCGCATGTTTGACAGCTCTTGATAAATTGGTGAAAATAGGTTAATATCGTATCATATGGGTTCGTATTGAGTGGATGAAGGATAAGAGTGGAGGTCAGGACATGAAGGAAAAGATTTTAAAATGTCTCAGGGAGGCAGAGGACTATGTGTCTGGCCAGGAGCTGTGCCGGATGCTTGATGTATCGAGAACAGCCATCTGGAAAGTGATGAATCAGCTGAAAGAAGAAGGTTATGTCATTGATGCTGTGAAGAATAAAGGCTATAAATTAATACAGACACCGGATCTTGTGACAGCAGAAGAAGTGGACAGTCTTCTGGAGACAGAGTGGGCCGGACATCCTGTTGTGTACGAAGAGGAACAGGAATCAACGAATCAGACAGCCAAGATGCTGGCTGAACAGGGAGCTTCCCACGGTACACTGGTGGTTGCCGAACGTCAGGTGTCCGGCAGAGGCAGACGGGGAAGACCATGGCATTCACCGAAGGGCAGCGGTATCTGGATGAGTATCCTTTTGAGACCTCAGATTCATCCGATGTCAGCGTCTATGCTGACACTGGTGGCAGCCATGGCGGTTTATGATGCCATCAGCAGCCGGGTAGAGGGCTGTGCCATTAAGTGGCCGAATGATATTGTGGTCGACGGCCGGAAGGTCTGCGGCATTCTGACAGAGATGAGCTCGGAATTGGACAATATCCATTATGTGGTGATCGGTATCGGCATCAATGTGAATACAGATGATTTCCCGGAAGATATTGCAGCAGTGGCTGCATCTATGCATGTGATCACCGGCGAATATTATAAGCGTGCCGAGATCATTGCAGATGTCTGGAAGGCCTTTGAGAAATATTATGATCAGTTTCTTCAGACAGAGAATCTGTCTTTGATGACGGATGAATATAACCGACGTCTTGTTAATATGGGCCGCAGAGTTTATATTGAAGAACGGGGCAGCCGGTATGAGGGCACTGCCCGCGGGATTGACAGTGAGGGAGCGCTTCTTGTGGAGAAATCCGATGGTACGACAACCGCTGTTATATCTGGAGAAGTGTCTGTCAGAGGCGTTCTGGGCTATGTATAATCTGCGGAGAATGTGATGATCCGCAGAAGATAAGACAGGAATAAAGGAATTTAAGTTGTATGCCTGCAGTAGGATGAGTGAACTTCAGGCGATAGAAGGAGGATAAATATGTTTCAGGATAAAATGGTTTTATGTGCATCAAGTGCATACGAGAAGAAATTTTATCTGAATGAGAATTTTGATGGACTGCCGCAGCATGTGAAAGATGAGCTGAAAATTATGTGCGTGCTGTTTACAGAAGATGTGGGCGGCGTACTGTCTCTCGAGTTTGATGAGGACGGCAATCTCGAACTCAATACATCTGCTGATGAGGGAGATCTTCTTTATGATGATATCGGCAGTGTGCTGAAGATCAAACAGATGCAGCAGGAGAAGCAGGAGTTATTTGAGTCACTGGAAACCTATTACAAAGTTTTCTTTTTAGGGGAGGATATTGAAGATGATAATGGCGATTGATGTCAGCAATACAAATATCACATTGGGTACCTTTAACGGAGCAAAGCTTTTGAAGATTTATCGTGTGACGACAAAGGTTCCGAGAACATCTGATGAGTATGGTGTCCTTCTGCGTGATCTTGTCCGTTTGTCAAATGCAAGCCATCATGATATAGAAGGTGTGATTATAGCTTCTGTTGTGCCGAATGTGATGTATTCACTGACCAATGCCTGCATCAAATATTTCCATGTTCATCCGATCATCGTCGGTCCCGGTGTGAAAACAGGTGTCAAAGTCGGTGCGGAGAATCCGAAGGAAGCAGGTTCGGATCTGATCGTCAATGCAGCGGCTGTCAAGGAACTCTATGGTGTTCCGGCCATTGTTATTGATTACGGAACAGCGACTTCCTATCAGCTGGTTTTAGAGGACGGCAAATTGGATTCTGTTGTCATTGCACCGGGCATTCAGACAAGTGTACAGGCGCTGACCAGTGATGCGGCCAGAATTCCTGAAGTAGAGATCAGAAAGCCGAAGACAATCCTGACGAAGGATACAACAGAATGCAGTCAGGCGGGCATTGTCTACGGCACCATCGGAGAGACTGAATATATTGTCCGCAAGATGAAAGAGGAGTCCGGTCTCGAGAATATCAAGGTGGTGGCAACAGGCGGATTCGGCAAAGTGATCGCAGATGAAACGGATGTCATAGATATCTATGATAATATGCTGACCCTTCAGGGACTGCGCATCATTTATTATAAGAATGCGGTCAGCAGCAGAAAATGCAGGAGGGGTTAAGCCTGAGCGGCTTGTCAGCAAGCTTTAAATATAGGAATAAAAAGGAAATGTCGTGCATATGATGATGAAACCATTACAGATTGGAGATCTTTGCATTGAACGTCCCGTTATACTGGCACCAATGGCAGGCGTTACGGACCTGCCATTTCGTGTGCTTTGCAAGGAACAGGGCGCGGGTCTGCTCTGTATGGAGATGGTCAGTGCCAAGGGTATCTTATATAATAATAAAAATACCGAGAGCCTGCTTACGATCGATCCGAGGGAGAA
>JBNMJG010000149.1:0-4042 GCA_050873705.1 Coprococcus sp.
AAAAAATATATTTTATATTGCATGAAGGGCATGGCCAGTGCGGATGCAGCTGTTCAGCTGCGGGAGCTGGATTATGATGCAGTGAGTCTGGCCGGCGGTTACAGTGCGTGGCTGATGGCCAGTTTTGGCGGTGATGACAAACAGGAGGATATTGAAAAAAGTCTTCGCAAGGGTCGTTTTCATAAGGCGCTGTTCAGCAAAATTGCCAAGGCCATCAATACCTATGATCTGATTCAGCCCGGAGGCAAGATTGCGGTCTGCATTTCCGGCGGCAAGGACTCTATGCTGATGGCGAAGCTGTTCCAGGAATTAAAGCGGCACAATAAGTTCCCATTTGAGCTTGTTTTCCTTGTTATGGATCCGGGTTACAGCGAAGTGAATCGAAAGCTTATTGAAAATAATGCGCGGATCATGGGGGTGCCGATTACTGTTTTTGAATCTCAGATTTTTGAGGCAGTATACGATATCAAAAAATCTCCATGTTATCTTTGTGCAAGAATGCGCCGCGGTCATCTGTACAGCAAGGCAAAAGAACCGGGGTGCAATAAGATTGCATTGGGTCATCACTATGATGATGTCATTGAGACTATTTTGATGGGGATGCTTTATGGCGCTCAGGTGCAGACCATGATGCCGAAGCTTCACAGCAGCAACTTTGAGGGCATGGAGCTGATCCGTCCGATGTATCTGATCCGTGAGGACGACATTAAGCAGTGGCGCGATTTAAATGGTCTGCATTTTATCCAGTGTGCCTGCCGTTTCACAGACACCTGCAGTTCCTGCCGCCCAGATGGTACTTCAGCTTCAAAACGAATGGAGATCAAGCAGTTGATCAGTGAACTTAAGAAAGTGAATCCTTTCGTGGAGGGCAATATTTTCAAGAGTGTGGAGAATGTCAATCTCAGCACGATCATTGCCTACAAACAGAATGGACAGGTCCATCATTTTCTTGATACCTACAATGATAAATAGGAGGTTTCCAAATGGCTCATAAAATCATATGCTATGGTGATTCCAATACTTACGGTGCCTGCGGTTTTGTCGGCGGAAGACATGCTGCCAACAGTCGCTGGACAGGGATCCTTCATGATTCCGGTTTATATGAGGTTGTAAATCTGGGAGAGAACGGGCGGGAGATTCCGTCGGACCGATGGGAATTCAATGAATTGGCAGATTTTCTGCGTCAGGAGCAGGATTTTGATTTGCTGACGATTATGCTCGGCACGAATGATCTGCTGACTATGGTTCGCTCAGGAAGTGCCAAAGTGGCTGTGCGTATGGAACAGTTTCTTACAGAACTTCTGAATACACAGCCAAAAGTCTGCAGGCCGGAGCAGATATTGTTGATCGCTCCACCTTCAACAGCGCTTGGCAAAATGGCGCCTTCATCCGCTGCATTGGATGAGGCTTGTCATGAACTTGGGGATTATTATGCGGATATTGCCGAAAAACTTCATATACATTTTGCTAATGCGTCTGTCTGGCCTGTTGAATTGGGACCTGACGGTGTTCATATGACAGTAAGGGGACATCAGATTTTTGCTGAAGAGATGAAAAAGGTACTGGCTGACATTTTTTAAATGTCGGTCAGTACCTTTTGAAATTATTCTGGTTGTTCAGGATAGTCTTAAAAATAATGACTGATGCTGAATAATGATAAGCTGTTTACTTCATGATACCGATTTCATCGGGAACGATCACATCTGCATCTGTGCAGGCCAGAATATCGTCTACTGTATAACCCGGAGCCAGTTCACGGAGAACAAGACCTTCCGGTGTGACTTCAAAGTAGCAGCGTTCCGTAACGATATCTGTGACACACTGATAGCCTGTCAGCGGGAGTGTACATTTCTTGAGAATCTTGGATTGGCCATTCTTCTCACAGTGGTCAGTGGCAACGATGATTTTCTTGACACCGGCACAGAGGTCCATGGCGCCGCCCATACCCGGAACAAGTTTGCCCGGAATTGTCCAGTTGGCAATGCTGCCTTCCTGATCAACCTGAAGTGTACCCAGAACGGCTGCATCGATGTGACCGCCGCGGATAAACATAAAGGAAGTTTCATTGTCATAAACGCTGCCGCCCGGGATGATAGAGGCAGGCTGGCCGCCGGCATCGATACAGTCGATATCAGCGTTGTCCCAGCTTGGAGAAGGACCGCTTCCAACGGTTCCGATCTCTGCTTCGAGCCAGAGATGAACACCCTTAGGAAGATAATTGACACACATCAGAGGAACACCGATACCGAGATTTACAAAATCTCCATCTTTAAAGAATTTCGCGCAGCGGGATGCAATCAGTGCGCGTCCGGTTAATTCTGCCATTATTTATTCCCTCCTTCTGCCTTTTCTCTCGCTTTGGCTTCTGCCTTGGCTTTTGCACGCTGCCACATCGGACACATTGGACGCTTCTCGCCGGTACGTACATAGACCATATCAACAATAGGTGCAGGTACATGGATTTCTTCCGGCCCCAGTTCACCGACTTCTACCACTTCTTCAACCTCTGCAATGACATAATCAGCGGCAAAAGCCATGGTACTGTTGGTTGCCCTTGAATTCAGACGGAAATAAAGATTGCCTGCTGTATCAGCTTTGGTCGCTTTGATCAATGCAACATCTGCATGGAGCGGCAGCTCAAGGAGATATTCTTTGCCGTTGATGGTGAGTTTCTGTTTGCCCTTTTCAACTTCTGTGCCGACACCGGTAGGGGTCAGGCAGCCGCCAAGGCCGGCACCGCCGCAGCGGATACGTTCAGACCATGTACCCTGAGGACAGAATTCGATATCCAATTCACCGGCAAACATCTGGTCACGAGCCAGAGGATTAAGGGCGATATGTGTTGTTACAAGACTTTTTACGCGTTTGTCTTTGATCAGCTTGCCGACACCCTGATCCGGCATACCGGCAGAAACGGCAATGGCATGGATGTCTTTGACACCCTTCTCAAGCATACCGTCGATGATCTCATCGGCGGCAAATTCACCGTGCCAGTCACCAAACATAATGGTCTGGCCATCGTGGATCTTAGTAAGTGCTTCTTCTCGGCTTACAACTTTAGACAGCAATTCGATAACCACCTTTCATAGATTCATTTCGTTCATATGATTCGGTCCCCTCATAGCTTTTGACAGATGAGGGATCTCCGGTATCTGTTATTTCCCTTCAAAATGCGCTTTGCGTTTCTCCATAAATGCCTTGCAGCCCTCCTGGAAATCCATAGATGCAGCGCATTCACGCTGTGTAGGGATTTCAGTTTCAGCCAGCCATTGTTTGTAATCGGAATAAGCGGCATCATAAATCTGTTTCTTGATATTCTTATAGGAAAGTAATGGACCAGCAGCCAGTTTTCTGGCAAATTTCATGGTTGCCTCATCTAATTCTTCTTTGGCAACAACTTTATAAGCCAGTCCGAGTTCTTTGGCTTCTTCTGCACCCACAGGACGTCCTGTAGCGGCCAGTTCCATTGTGCGGGCTGTTCCGAGACTCTTGGTCAGAAGATAAGTCGCACCGGTATCAGGAACCAGTCCGAGATTGACAAAAGCAAGGATGAATTTGGCATTGTCCGCGCAGATCATAAAATCTCCGCCCAGAGCAAGGCTGACACCGGCACCAGCTGCGGCACCGCAAACCGAGGTAATAACCATTTTGCTCATACGTTTCAGTCCGTCAGCGACAACACCAACTTTGCCGATCAGACCGTCCATATTGACTTCGCCGCCGGCCTGGATCAGTTCATAGAAATAGCCGATATCTCCGCCGGCAGAAAAAGCACGGTCTGTACCTTTTAATACAACAACTTTTACATTCGGGTCCTTCTCAGCAGCATCAACCACATACATCAGCTCATCAGCCATCTGTTCATCAATAGCATTGAGATTCTTCATGTAGTTCATTGTAATCACAGCAATACCGTCTTCGTCAACGGTGTAAATCAGTTTTTTCAGATCCATAAAAAAACCCCCTTGAAAAATGCCTGTCCGGCACGGTGCTGCAATGCAGAAGCAATGCGATATTGTATAAAATATATAAAACTATATAT
>JBNMJG010000150.1:0-4039 GCA_050873705.1 Coprococcus sp.
GTGAAATGGTTGTCAAAAAAGAAGATTAATTCAGATTGGATCAATTAAAAATTTCTATGAATGAGATAAATATTTAACGGGTCCGCGTTTATTTACACTCCTGTGTGAATGTGATAAAATGTATTACATTCAACAGGAGTCGTGTATCCTCAGGGGGCGTGCAGTGCAGGAGAGAAGACTGTACGATATCAGATGGAGGATATGATATGTGAGAGAAAGGTAACTGTGAAGGGACTGAACAGTTACGGAAAACAGAGTGTATGGAGGTAGTGCTATGTTAACTGGAGCACAGGTAATGGTTAAATGTCTGGAAGCCGAGGGCATCAAGGCTGTGTTCGGCTATCCTGGCGTTGCGATCTGTCCGTTTTACGACAGTTTATATGATTCAGGTATCAGGAATATTTTGGTTCGCCATGAACAGAACGGCGGACATATGGCCAGCGGATATGCCCGTGTGACGAGGAAACCGGCAGTCTGTGTGGCAACTTCAGGACCGGGAGCAACAAATCTGATCACAGCATTGGCAACGGCTTATGCAGACAGTATTCCGCTGATTGCGATCACAGGTCAGGTTTCAAGTGAACTCCTCGGCAAGGATGTCTTTCAGGAGGCAGATATCACAGGTTCGGCGGAACCTTTTGTCAAATACAGCTATCTGGTGAGAGATGCCAGAGATATTCCGCGTATTTTCAAGGAGGCATTCCATATTGCATCCACAGGACGTCGGGGACCGGTTCTGATCGAT
The DNA here is from genome assembly GCA_050873705.1 of Coprococcus sp. GTDB lineage: Bacteria > Bacillota > Clostridia > Lachnospirales > Lachnospiraceae > Coprococcus_A. The sequence continues at coordinate 746 of JBNMJG010000150.1, forward strand.
GTACCGCTGGATGTTCAGCAGAAGCAGATAGATTATGTACCGGTGAATGAAGTCAGTATTCGCGGCTACAAGCCGACAGTGAAGGGCAATAATCTTCAGATCCGTAAGGTTGTGGATGTATTGTCTCATGCCAGTAAGCCGTTGATCTGCGTGGGCGGCGGAACAATTCTCGGCAACGGTGAGCAGGTTGTCCGTGAGTTTGCGAATAAATTCCATATTCCGGTTGTTTCTACTATGATGGGTATCGGTGTTATGCCGAATGATGATCCTTTATACATGGGAATGCTGGGTACCAACGGCAAGCCCCATGCCAATTATGCGGTGCACGAATGTGATGTACTGGTTCTTGTGGGTGCCAGAGTGGCAGACCGTGCCGTTGTGAAGCCTTATAAGCTTGAGAGAAGAAATACAACCATCGTCCATATTGATGTGGATCCGGCTGAGATTGGCAAGAATCTCGGAACAACGGTTCCGCTGGTTGGTGATGTGCATGTTATTTTTGAGAATCTGCTTCAGTATGAGATTCCGGGAGATTACACAGCATGGAATGAAGAACTGGCAGAGAAGAAAGCAGCCTATGTGGACAGACGCCACTTTAACCCGGATTTTGTGAATCCATGTCGTTTTGTTCAGACGTTGAGCGGCAAGATGAATGATGATGCCATTTATGTAGCGGATGTTGGTCAGAATCAGCTTTGGTCTGCGGATAATTATGTGATGAAGCACGGACGTTTCCTGACAACAGGCGGTTTCGGTACGATGGGCTATTCTATTCCTGCAGCTATCGGTGTCCGCGCGGCGCTGCCGGATACACAAATTGTCGCTGTCTGTGGTGACGGTTCTTTCCAGATGTCTCTGATGGAACTGGCAACCATGCGTCAGTGGGATCTGCCGATCAAGTTTGTCATTATGAGAAACGGTTATCTTGGTCTTGTACGTGAATATCAGCATCATACTTATCATGACCGTTACAGCGGTGTTTCACTGGACGGCAGCCCTGATTTTGAGAAGATCGCAGAGGCTTACGGACTGGATTATTTCCATCTTGAGCACAACGATGAGATGGAACAGAGAATTGATGAATTCCTTGCATGCGACCATGCAGCCATGATGGTTTGTGAGGTTTACAGTTTTGATTTGGTAAAGGAGTAACAGGCGGATGAAGGGAATATTTTCGGTATTAGTAGAGAATAAAGCCGGTGTATTGAGCAAGACCGCCGGATTATTTGCCAGAAGAGGCTTTAACATCGACAGCCTTGCCGTAGGCGAGACGGATGACAGAGATATTTCCAGTATGACCATCATCTCTACCGGTGATGAGCGTATCATGGAGCAGATTGAGAAGCAGCTGAACAAGAAGATCGATGTAATCAAGGTTCGCCGTTTTGCAGAGAATAAGTGTGTAACAAGAGAACTTCTGATGCTGAAGGTGACTTATACGAATGTGACAAGATCGGATATTATGGAGATCTGCAACATTACAGGTGCCCATATCGCGGATCTTTCCCCGAAGTCCATGGTCATCGAACTGACAGCCAAGACATCGAAGATCGATCGATTTATCAAGCTGATGCAGCCATTTGGCATTATTGAGATGGCACGTACAGGTGCACTGGCCGTGCAGAGAGATTCCAACGAATAGGCAGGTTTTTTATGAGACTTAGAAATGTAAGAGGTTCAAGAGAGACAATTGCGGCGGATGAATGTGTTCTTCATGATCCGGAAGATCAGAAGGCGCAGAAAGGCCACTGGCATGAGCTTTTCGGCAACGATCATCCGATCCATATCGAAGTCGGTATGGGCAAGGGCCAGTTTATCATGACCCTGGCACAGCAGAACCCGGATATTAATTATATCGGTATAGAGAAGTATTCAAGTGTTCTTGTACGTGCTTTGGAGAAATATCATACGTGTGACCTGGACAATATTTTCTTCCTTCGTATGGATGCGGAAGACATCGTGGACGTATTCGACCAGAATGAAGTAGACAGAATTTATCTGAACTTCTCTGATCCATGGCCGAAGGACCGCCATGCTAAGCGCCGTCTGACATCCAAGGAGTACTGGGCACGTTACAACCAGATTCTCTGTCCGGAAGGACGCGTTATCTTTAAGACAGACAATCGCCCGTTATTCGATTTTTCACTGGAGCAGGTAGAGGTGGCCGGCTGGGAGCTGGACAACTATACATTCGACCTGCACCACAGCGAATATGCGGAAGGCAACGTCATGACGGAATATGAAGAGCGCTTTACGGCTAAGGGCAATCCGATCTGCCGACTGGTGGCACACAGAGATCCGAAAAAAACGCTGCACTAATAGCGCGCAGTTCAAGGTATATCGAAAAGATTTAAAAAGAGCTTATTCAACACAGGCACGTTTGCACTGCCAACGTCTGGCAACGGTACATAAGATGCTAAAGGACAGCATCTAAGTACCGGCCGACGTTGAAGCACCTGTGTATGAATAAGCTCTTTTTAAATCTTTTTTGAAGTTTTTTGACTGCACGCTTTGAGTTATTTGGAGTGATAGTTTATTTAAGGGGATTGAGTGGTTCACAAATCCTGTCTCTTGAGTTTTTTTGATGTGCGATTTGGATTAGGTGAAGCGTCGTTTTTTTGCGGATGTTTAGAAAGAGAAAATGTTTTGAAAACAATATTTCGGATTGCTGCATAAGATAGTAACAGGGAATATAAATTTGGAGGCGTATGTATGGCTTCTTTTAAGCGGAGGATGTCGAATAAGGCGGCGTTGTTTGCGTATGATCATAAACAGATTTCGAAGCGGGGGAAGCGTCTGGGGGATTCTTATAGGGAAGTTAAGAAGATAATTGAGAATATCGGAAAAGATAAGACAAGGTGAAAAACGTTGTTAAGTGAAGAGCCGTCTTTTAGTATTCATCTGTATAAGATACAGAGAAGATACTAAAAGGCGGTTTTTTTGAATCTTCTTGAATATCGAGAAAATGACGCGAAATAAAATCTAAAAAACAAAGAAAAAACTATTGATATTCCGAGAAAAGAGGAATATAATAGCCTCAACATCACGGAAACAGAGAAAATAAAGGAAAATATTCTGCTTATACGAGAATAGCCTTGAAATGAGTGTCTGAGAATAGGAGAATACTGGGCACTGGGTGGGTTTCTGAAAATTCGGGAATACAGCCGGTGCATGACCCTGGGAATACCGTGATGGCAGCGCAAATATCCGGAGCTTTGCATGACACGATCAACTGTAATAAATGAAGACAAAAGACAAGGAGAATGAACAATGAGTAAAGAATCAATGAACAAC
>JBNMJG010000151.1:0-4023 GCA_050873705.1 Coprococcus sp.
GAATTTGATCTTGCACTGATCGGCACGAAGGGTGTATGGTATGATCATAAGGTCAGTGTATCCAATCCTGTTGCTGTTGAAGAGTAATCGGGGCTTGATCAAACCTTGACAAGTACATAATCAGACTGATTCATTCAGAAGACAGGGCTGCTGTGGAATGTCGATGAGCGTTTTGCAGCAGCCTTTTTCTATATTTTCTATAAATATAGAACAGATAATTGAATTTGACAGGCCGGAAAGGAGCATATAAGAATGGAAGTTTCAGAACTCAATTTGGCAGACGGTGAATATACAGTGGAAGTGACCATGGAAGGCGGAAGCGGAAGAGCCTCCATTCAGTCACCCACAGAATTGTCAGTGGAGAACGGACAGGCAGAAGCAAAAATTGTCTGGAGCAGTTCCAATTACGATTATATGAAGGTTGGAGAGGAAAAGTATCTCCCGGTGAATACAGAAGGAAACTCCACCTTTGAGATACCGGTGGAAGTATTTGATGAACCAATGTCTGTGATTGGTGATACAACAGCCATGAGTGTGCCTCATGAAATAGAATATACGCTGACATTTGCATCAGATTCTGTTCCACCTGCTCAATCAGGGCATGGCATGGGTACAGCGGGCATCGGCGTTGCAGCAGCCGTTGTTATTGCATGTGCGGCGGCATTTTTTGGCATACGCAAAAGCAAAAAGAAGATAGGATAAGACGAAGAAATGAGAAAGAAAATTATACTGTTTGTGATAGGTATACTGGTGTGTCTGCTGGCAGCCTGTGGGAAGACGGCAGATAGCAATGAGAAAGAACATGATACAGCAATCAGCCAGAAACTGACCTTTGACCACAGTGAGGAGCTGACTTATGCGCAGAAGTTTTCAATAGATGATTATGAAGGAGATTACCATTTGGTGACAGTGACTGACGGAAGCCGTTATCTGCTTGTCCCGGAGGGTAAAGAGGCGCCGGATGATCTGGCCTCAGATATTGTCGTGATTCAGGAACCGGTTCAGAATATTTATCTGGCAGCATCTGCGGCAATGGACATGTTTGTATCTCTGGACGCACTGGATTCCATCAGGTTCAGCAGTCTGAAAGCAGATGGCTGGTATATTGACCAGGCGAAAGAGGCGATGGAAAACGGGGATATTTTGTATGCCGGCAAATATTCTACGCCGGATTATGAACAGATCGTTCAGGAGAACTGCGGTCTGGCGATTGAGAATACTATGATTCTCCATACGCCGGAGGTGAAGGAACAGCTTGAAAAATTCGGCATTCATGTGCTGGTGGATTATTCCAGTTATGAACCGGAACCTCTCGGCAGAACGGAGTGGGTCAAGTTATATGGACTTTTGACAGGTCATGAAAAAGAAGCGGAGGATGCTTTTAACAAAGAGCAGGCAGCTATGGAAGAGGTAAAAAACAGTGTTGCAGCTTCTGGAGATAAAGAAACAAAGACGGTTGCCTTTTTCTATATTACAAGCAATGGGCAGGCCAATGTCCGAAAAAGCGGTGATTACCTTCCGAAAATGATCGAAATGGCCGGCGGTCAGTATATATTTAAAGATCTGGGAGATGAGGAAGAGGCAACATCAACCATGTCTATGCAGATGGAAGAATTTTATGCCGGGGCCAAGGATGCAGATTATATCATTTATAACAGTACCATTGAAGGAGAACTGGATTCTGTCGATGACCTGCTGGCCAAAAGTCCGCTGTTTGAAAAGTTCAAGGCTGTGCAGGAGGGGCATGTGTACTGTACATCAAAGAATCTTTATCAGTCTACAATGGAACTTGGTACCATCACATCAGATATTCATCGGATGCTTGTAGGTGACGATGAGGATCTGACCTATTTATACCAACTGAAATGAGATGAGAACCAATATGAAGAATAAAAGATTTGGGGCGGCATTTGTGATCCTGGGGGGTCTCCTTTTGATCAGCCTGATTCTGAATATCTGTATCGGGTCGGTGAATGTGCCATTGAAGGATATTCCGGGTATTTTCTTAAAAACCGGTGCAAATGAAACTTACCGGGATATTGTGTTGAATATCCGTTTTCCGAGAGCACTGTCAGCAGCTATACTTGGCGGTGGTCTTGCTCTGGCAGGGTATCTTCTTCAGACATTTTTCCATAATCCTATTGCGGGACCTTTTACCCTTGGCATTTCATCAGGGGCTAAACTGGTGGTTGCCCTTGTAATGGTGGCATCCCTTGGCAATGCCTTAAAGCTTAGTTCATGGGTGATGATCATTGCGGCATTTGCAGGGGCCATGGTCTGTATGGGATTTGTGATCCTTATGTCCGGTGTGATCGATCAGATGGCAATGCTTATTGTCAGCGGTGTCATGATCGGCTATATCTGTTCTGCCGTGACGGATTTCGTCGTCACCTTTGCAGATGATGCGGATATCGTGAATCTCCACAATTGGTCCAAAGGCAGTTTTTCCGGTATGACCTGGGAGAATGTCAAAGTGATGGCGGTGGTGACAGGCATTGCGGCAATCGGCGTTTTCCTGATGTCAAAGCCCATCAGTGCTTATGGGATGGGAGAATCCTATGCCCGGAATATGGGTCTGAATGTCAGAGCGTTCCGTATTTTACTTGTATTGCTCTCCAGTATTCTGGCAGCCTGTGTAACGGCATTTGCCGGTCCGGTATCTTTTGTTGGGATTGCGGTGCCGCATCTGGTGAAAAAGCTTCTCGGCACATCAAAACCTATTCTTCTCATACCTGCCTGTTTTCTCGGGGGTGCGGTTTTTTGCCTTGTGTGTGATCTGCTGGCAAGAACGATGTTTGCACCGACGGAATTGTCTATCAGTACAGTGACGGCAGTATTCGGGGCACCGGTGGTCATCTATATCATGATTCACCGAAGAAAAGAAAAGGCGGTGTAGGTATGGATAAAGATTATTTTTATACAGAAGCGTTTACAGTGGGTTATCACGGGGTTCCATTGATCAAAGATATTGCTGTTGGATTGAAGAAGGGAGAAATCCTGACACTGATCGGACCAAACGGTGCCGGCAAGACGACAATTCTAAAGAGTCTGATCCGTCAGTTAAAGCCCATAGGCGGAGTGGTTGTCCTTGATGGTGCAAAGACAGAAGATATGAATGGCCGGACCTTTGCCAGGAAGCTTTCTGTTGTACTTACAGAACGGATATATCCTGAGATGATGTCCTGCCGGGATGTGGTGGCAACAGGGAGATATCCTTATACCGGCAAATTCGGCATTTTGTCGAAGGAAGATGAGGCGATTGTTGATGCATCGATTCAGCTGGTGCATATAGAAGCACTGTCAGAAAGAGATTTTACCAAAATCAGCGATGGCCAGAGACAGCGTGTCATGCTTGCCCGTGCACTCTGCCAGCAGCCGGATGTACTTGTGCTGGATGAACCGACTTCCTTTCTGGATGTGCGGTATAAGCTGGAGTTTTTGGCTATTATCCAGGAGATGGCCAGAAAGGAAAAGCTGACGGTGATCATGTCTCTTCATGAACTGGATCTGGCAGAGCGTATTTCAGATAAGATTGTCTGTGTCAGGGGAGACCATGTGGATCGTTTTGGCCCGCCGGAAGAAATCTTTACGGGAAGTTATATCGCTGATCTTTATGGGATGACTGTGGGCAGTTATGATTCGGGAACGGGAGAAGTGGAGCTGCAGCCGGTTCATGGAGATCCGGAGGTGTTTGTTATTGCCGGAAACGGAAGCGGTAAAGGCGTCTTTCGAAAACTTCAGAGGGAAGGTGTTCCTTTTGCGGCGGGCATTCTTTGGGAGAATGATCTGGATTATCCTTCGGCGAAAGCACTGGCGAAAGCAATCGTTATGGTCCCTCCATTTGGAAGAATCCGGGAAGAACAGATGCTGCAGGCTAAAAAGTGGATCGATCGGTGCGGCCGGGCAATATTGACGCTTGACTTATCCGCAGCAGGTGAAATGGCAGCGGAAATCCGGGAACTTTGTGACTACGCAAAAGCACAGGGAAAAATGTAATTTTATTAAAAATGAGTTACATTTTAA
>JBNMJG010000152.1:0-4023 GCA_050873705.1 Coprococcus sp.
ACCCTGGAACAGAATCTGTTGGTGATGAAAAATCTTGAACGTTTCAATGATTTCGGATATCCGGTGCTGCTTGGTACATCCAGAAAATCCATGATCGGTCTGACACTTGACCTGCCGGTGGATCAGAGAGTAGAAGGAACTCTTGTTACCTCCGTGTGGGCCGTGCAGGCACATAATGGTTTTGTTCGTGTTCATGATGTGGCTGCTAATTACCGTGCCATTCGTATGGCAGAAGCCATCAGAGATGTCAGATAGGAAAGTGACGGATGCCGGGAAACTGTCCGGCAAAATAGAGCGATCCATTGATTTTTTATAAATGGAAAGGGGAGACCTGATTTTGGATAAGATATGCATAAGAAGACTGGAAGTTTATGCCTATCATGGTGTTTATGAAGAAGAAAAACGGTTGGGCCAGAAATTTTATATTACGGCAGAACTGGAATTGGATACAAGAAAAGCAGGTGTGACGGATGATCTTCAGGCATCCGTCAACTATGGTGAAGTCTGCCAGAGAATGGCAGAGTGGACAAAAAAGAACAGAAGAAAGCTGATCGAGGCAGCGGCTGAAGATCTGGCCAGATATTTGCTGCTGCAATACCCGATGGTCAGGAAAGTGACGTTGGAGCTGGAAAAACCGGGTGCGCCGGTGCCATATGCATTTGATACGGTATTGGTCCATATTGAGAGAAGCAGACACAGAGCGTTTCTTGGCATCGGCAGTAATCTTGGAGATCGTCAGATGAATCTTGCGGCTGCCATTCAGCTGCTTGATACGGTGTCGGATGTAAAGGTATTGAAGCGTTCACCTTTCTATGAAACAGCGCCGTATGGCTATACGGATCAGCCGGCGTTTATCAATGGATGCCTTGAAATCGAGACATTGTATACACCGGAAGAGCTTCTTGTACTGCTTCATGATATCGAACACAAGCTGGGAAGAACAAGAGAAATTCATTGGGGACCGAGGACGGTGGATCTGGATATCCTTTTTTATGATGACCTGGTTCTGGATACACCGGATCTGCAGATACCGCATATCGATCTGGCCAACAGAGAATTTGTGTTAAAGCCGCTATCGGATATTGCCGGTACATTCAGACACCCGCTGCTTAATCAGACAGTTAATGAACTGCTGGCGGCATTGAAGACAAAGAATAAATAATTACAATTGAGACAGAGGACAAACAGATGGATTTAGGCGTATTAAGAGATCATATAGATGACATTGACAAACAGATCATTCGTCTTTTTGAGGAAAGAATGGATGTGGCAGAACAGGTGGCCCGGTATAAGATCGGCTGCGGAAAACCTGTCTATGATCCTGTGAGAGAGCGCAGCAAAATTGAGCGGGCAAAAGAAATGGCAACAAGCAGTTTCAACGCCCGGGGCGTGGAAACATTATTTAATCAGCTGATGGCCATCAGCCGTGTGCGGCAGTATGAACTTGTTGCAGAGGCACATCAGGACAATTTTGGCTTTGAAGAATGCAGTGGGGATCATTCAGGGGCAAGGGTTGTCTTTCAGGGCGTAGAAGGTGCTTATGGCCATCAGGCGACACTTGGTTACTTTGGTAAAGATGCAGACTGCTATCATGTTAAAACCTTTGAGGATGTCATGAGAGAGGTCCATGAGGGTCGTGCGGATTATGGTGTCCTGCCGGTGGAGAATTCTTCAACAGGTATTATTACGGATGTCTATGATCTGATGCATCTTTATGACAATTACATTGTGGGTGAATATGTTGTGAAGGTGGAGCATGCGCTGCTTGGTCTGCCGGGAACAGAGATCAGTCAGATCAAGACGGTTTATTCACATCCGCAGGGATTACTTCAGTGCAGCAGATTTCTTGATGAAAAGCCGGAATGGGAACAGGTCAGCCTGCAGAATACAGCGGTCAGTGCAAGAAAGGTGCTTGTGGAGCAGGATAAAACACAGGCGGCCATTGCATCTCCTGCGGCAGCAGAATATTATTCACTGTCCGTGCTGAAGGAAAAGATCAGTGACAATGACAATAATTCCACGCGTTTCATTATCATTCGTCACAAAAAGGAATATGTAAAGGGCGCGGACGGCATCAGCATTTCCTTTGAGCTGGCCAATGCTCATGAGACAGGAAGTCTTTATCATGCACTTGGTTTTATTATTTATAACAGTCTGAATATGACAAAGATTGAATCCAGACCGATTCAGGGAGCAAAATGGCGCTATCGCTTTTTCATTGATTTTGACGGCAATATCGGAGAAGCGCCTGTTCAGGATGCCTTAAGAGGTATGGCGCAGGAAACAATTAATTTTAAGATACTCGGAAATTATATTCAGGTTGAGTAAATTGACAGGGGGGATCGGCATGTCATACAAAACGCTTGCTGCCATTAATGTGGGGTCCGGAGAGGTCAGTATGAAAATCTATGAGATTTCCAGAAAGACGGGTATCCGGGAAATAGACTACGTTCGTTACTACATCGAACTGGGCAGTGATACTTATACGAAAGGCTATATCGAATATGATCTTGTCAGAGAATTGTGTGATGTTTTGGAACGTTTTTCCATGAAAATGGAAGAATATAAAGTTGAAGATTATCTTGCTCTGGGCAGTAGTGCGCTGATCGAGGCCAGCAACTGTGAGCTCATTGTAGACCAGATCCGTGTGCGGACAGGCCTTGAGGTGGGAACCATTGACAATGCCCAGCAGCGTTTCCTTCTGCTGAAATCGGTAGCCCGGGGAATGGAAAACTTTGAACAGCTCATTCGTGATGGGGCAGCGATTGTGGATATGGGATCAGGAAGCCTTCAGATTACGATTTATGATGACGGCAAACTGATCTATACCCAGAATCTGAAGCTGGGATCCCTTCGAATCAGGGAAATTCTGGCGGACTTAGAAGGACAGACGGATAATTTTGTCAACGTCATGGAAGATTATATCGGCAATTATATCGATACATTTTCAAGACTTTTTATGCATGGGCGCAAAGTCCGGCATATTATTGCTGTCGGTGAGGAAATGGAGTCCATTGTCAAAATTATCGGCAGTGACGGCAGGAAGAATTTTATGGAGCGGTCTGCTTTTGATGCAGTATGCGACAGTGTGCTGGCAGCCGGAGAAGAAGAATTGTCTGCAAAGTACAGCATTCCTTATGAACTGGCAACAGTTTTAAAACCGGCCATCATCGTTTACAGAAAGATCATCGAGATTTCCGGTGCAGAGAAAATATGGGCAGCAGGCTGTGACCTCTGTGACGGCATGATTGTTGACTATGCTGAAAAACAGGAGGAGATCGAACCTGCCCATTATTTTGCGGATGATATTATTTCCTATGCAAGAACAATTGCCAAACGTTATGACAGCAATAAAGAGCATACAGGCAATGTAGAAAAGACTGCCCTTGCAATATTTGATGGTATCAAAAAGAGGGCAGGACTGGATCCGAGGGACCGTATATTGCTTCAGATGGCCTGTATTCTGCATGACTGCGGCAAATATGTCAATATGCTTGGGGGCACGGATTACAGCTGTGATATTGTCAGGGCCACGGAATTTGTGGGCCTTTCGGAACAGGAAAAGGGAATTGTCGCGGACACTATCAAATATAATGCCTGGAAATCTGTGCCGAAGCTTTCAGAACTGAAGGTTCCGCTGAAGCGGATGAATTATATACGTATGCTGAAACTGGCGGCGATTCTGCGTCTGGCCAATGGTATGGACAGAAGTCATAAACAGAAGATACGCAAGGTGACCACAACTTTTAAGGAGAAGGAACTGATCATTCGTGCGGATACGATCTATGATATTACCCTGGAGCAGAGTACGATTGAGAACAAGAGTCATTTCTTTGAGGAAATTTATGGATTTAAACCTGTATTGAGAATGAAGAGGAGGTAGGATCATGAGCAGTCGATTTGAACAGCCGGAAAATTACAGAAACCGTGAACTGAGTTGGCTGGAGTTTGATTATATAGTACTGAGTGAAGCCAGGGATAAAAGTCTGCCGCTTTTTGAACGGTTGAAATTCCTGAGTATTA
>JBNMJG010000153.1:0-3988 GCA_050873705.1 Coprococcus sp.
AGGCCATTACCATGGAAAAGCTCATTGAGTGGGAATCATTAAGCCAGGAGGCAGCAGATTATCTGAAGATTCTTGTTCAGGCTGGCTACAATATTTTTATCAGCGGCGCCACAAGTACCGGGAAGACGACATTTTTAAATGTGCTGGCAGATTATATTCCGAAGACGGAAAGAGTGATCACGATTGAGGATTCTGCAGAGCTTCAGCTCCATGACATAGCCAATCTTGTCCGGATGGAGGTGCGTCAGGCGGATGCAGAGGGAGTCAGCAGTGTGACACTCAGAGACTTGATTAAAGCCAGTCTTCGAATGCGTCCCGACAGAATTATTGTAGGAGAAGTGCGGGGACCGGAGGCATTGGATATGATCCAGAGTATGAATACAGGTCATGATGGATCACTTTCCACCGGTCATGCAAATTCACCGGAGGATATGCTTTCGCGTATCGAAACAATGATCCTGATGGGGTCGGATATGCCGCTGCCTGCCATACGCAAGCAGATTGCTTCATCTATCGATATTATCATTCAGCTGGGGCGTCTGCGCGACAGATCCAGGCGCGTGACAGAGATTACAGAGGTACTTTCCTGTGATCAGAACGGTTATGTGCTGAACAAGCTTTTTCAGTTTAATGAGCGGGATGATCTGCTGAGGGAAACAAGTGTTTACGGCAATGCCCCGGAGAAAGTCCACGGCGGTCTTGACAGAACCGGTTATCGTTTGATGAACAGGAGAAAACTTCGGGCAGCGGCGCTGGAATCACCGGAGATCTGATGATGGATAAGAATAGAAAAATATTGCTGATGGATATTCTGCAGGGAGCTGTTGTTATTTTTCTGGTGGGTTGGATGTGTTATAGAAATCTGATCGCTTCTTTGGCGGGAATGGTCTTGCTGCCGCTTTTTCTCAAATTTAAGGCAAAAAAGAGGGTTAATCAGAGACAGACAAGGTTATGGAAAGAATTTAAGGATGTGACCGCCATGATGTACAGCAGCACGGCGGCAGGAGGAACACTGGAAAAAGCACTTCGGGACGTGCGGAAGGATATGCTGGTATCTGCCGGTCGTTATCAGGTTCTGCTGCCGGAATTTGAAAAGATATGTATTCAGCTGGACAGGAATATTTCAGTAGAAACAGTGCTCAATGATTTTGCAGATCGCTGCAATGACAAAGATATTTTATATTTTGTAAAAATTTTGAATATCGCCAGAAAGAGCGGCGGATCCCTGTCAGATATTATCAGACATACCTCAGATACGATGAATCTTCGGATGGAGATCAATTCAGAAATTGATACACTGCTGGCAGGGAAAAAAGGAGAATGGAAAGTCATGCTGATCGTACCGCCGGCAATTCTGCTTTATATGAATTTGTGCTCTGCGGATTATATGTCAGTGCTTTATACAACATTAACCGGAAGAATTCTGATGACGGCGGCATTGGCATTATATGGTATTGCCATGTTAATCGGTTATAAAATCCTGGATATACAGGTATGAGGGGGTGCCTTATGGGGTGGTTTTTGTTCGGCAGTATTTTCCTGTGCATTGTTTTGCTGCCGGTATTTCTGGCGGAACGATGGTGCAGAAGACACAAAGCGAAGAAATATTTTCCCGTTCCCAAGGGGATGGGGTGGCTTCAGATGGTTGCTATATGGATGCTTTACCATCTGCCGGAATCTGTAAAAGAATCCCGGTGGCTGACGGGATATGCCGGTGAAGCGGCCGGAAAGCTGTATCCCGGGATCAGAAAAGAAAAATTTTGCCGGAGACATGCGATAGAAAAGATCATGCTCCTTTATGGCTGTGTCCTCTTTGCCTTCTTTTTTTTGACTTTGTATCGTTTATCGGATCGGGTACCGGAATTGGTCAATAATGTGATTGAAAGGGAAGATGCAAGGGGAGAAAGCCGGGATGTTGCTGTGGAAGCTGAGATAGAGTCGGTGGAGGGGACACAGAAACTGACGCTGAACGTTGCACCAAGAAAGTATTCAAAGTCAGAGCAGGAAGCGCTGCTTCAAAAAGTCGTTGCATACATTGATCAGGTGCTTCCGGGGGATAATGCAGATTTGAGTCATGTGGAGACAAATCTGGTATTTCCGGAGCAGTTTCCGGGAGAGAACATAACGATAGAGTGGGCACCGGATGATTATAATCTGATCAATCAGGATGGAACCCTTGGTGATATGACAGAAATTTCTCTGCCGGTTCAGACGAAAGTGACAGCGGAAATTCGATACGGGGATGACGTCCTGAAGGAATATGAGAAGGATATCTGTATTGTCTCGGTGAAAAAGACGGAACAGGAGAATCTGCAGGACGATCTGCAGGAGGCCTTGAAAACGGCGGATAAGAAGTCGGAGGAAAAGCTTCAGCTCATTTTGCCGGATTCTGTGGATGGACATGCTGTAACATGGCGCTACCAGGTTCATTCTCAGATGCCGCTGCTGATTCTGATTAGTGTCATTGCTGTGAGCTGTCTTATGTTTTATCAGGAGGAGCGGCTGAAAGAAAAGTTAAAACAGCGTACAGAGCAATTGCTTCATGATTATCCGGGATTTGTCTACCGTATGGTCCTGATGCTTGGTGCCGGCATGACATCCAGAAGAAGTTGGTATCAGCTGATGGAGGATTATGAGAAAGAAGGCGGAGGGCAGGAAAAGTGGCTGTATAAGGAACTCAGATATGCCCATATTCAGATGCAGTCCGGTGTTCCGGAGATACAGGCGTATATTGAATTTGGAAAACGTACAGAATTGCATCAGTATATCAAATTTATGCAGCTGCTGACGCAGTATATACGCCGGGGAAGCAGAGGAATGGAAGGATTAATGCTTCAGGAAGCAGAGGAAGCCGAAAAACAGAGAAGAGATTTTGCAAAGCAAATGGGGGAAATGGCAGGAACAAAGCTTTTGATGCCGATGATCTTGTTGTTGGTGATTGTGCTGATGATTGTAATGGTACCTGCATTTTTGTCAATGTAGGTTAAAGGGAGGAATGAGTATGATGTCATTATGGAGAAGGTTTTATTATGAGGAGACAGCAGTTGGCGTTGTGGAGATTATTCTTATTCTGGTTGTTTTGATTAGTCTGGTTGTTATTTTTAAAAAGCAGCTGACTAGCATTGTTAATAATATTTTCAAGAAAATTACAACTGAGAGTAATAAGATATAATGCGCCGCGGCGTCATTACGGTTTATCTCAGCCTGGTCTTTATGCTGTTGGTTTCATTGCTTCTGGTACTTTTAGAGTCGTCACGGGTGTACACTATCGGTACGATGAGTGAACGGTATGCGGATATGGCAGCTGAGATGGTTTTTGCCGGATATGTACGGCCTCTTGCCGAGCAGTATGATCTGCTGGCTGTGGATATGGGGAACAGTCAGCAGAAGCTGGAAGATTTTGAAAAATATTTAAAGCTGAATCTGGAAAATAAAGGAAGTAACCATCGGGCAATGGGGATGTACGGACAGGTGAAAATGGACGGCATCAGCAATATCCGTACACTGAAGGATCATCATTGGAAATCCCTGAAAAGTCAGGCGGCAGATTATGAGAAAATGTCAGCTGTGTCAAAAGGGATTGATAAAATGCAGGATGTGATCGGACAGCTTAAGAATAGCGGCATTAATGAGAAGACAGACGAATATATGAATGATCTTCAATCAAAGGGCGAAGAGAGAGATGCCGCTGAAAGCGAAATGGAAGAGAATGAATCTGAGTCAGAAGACTATGTGGGAGAAAATCCGGAAGAGCCGGAGATGGAGGATCCGAGAAATGGTATCACGAGCTGGCTGAAATCAGGGGTTTTGAATCTGGTTATGGAAGGAAAAGAAATTTCCGGAAGGCAGATCAATACATCCGGATGTTCATGGCAGACATCCCGGACAAAAAGTTTTGAACCCATGGAAGACTTTGATGATTATAACAATGTAACAGATTATATGGAAGATCAGGGGCTGTTATCCCAGATTCAGGATGGGATTGAAG
>JBNMJG010000154.1:0-3987 GCA_050873705.1 Coprococcus sp.
CCCATAACCATCCGACAGAAATCGAGCCTTTCGGTGGGGCGGCTACATGCCTTGGCGGTGCTATCCGTGACCCGCTGTCAGGACGTACTTATGTTTATCAGGCCATGCGTGTGACTGGTGCGGCAGATCCGACAGTACCGATGGAGAAGACGCTGGAAGGTAAACTGCCTCAGAGAAAACTGGTGACAGGTGCAGCCAGCGGCTACAGTTCTTACGGCAATCAGATTGGTCTGGCTACAGGTCTTGTCAATGAGATTTATCATCCGGATTATGTGGCAAAACGTATGGAAATCGGTGCAGTTATGGCAGCGGCTCCTAGAAGCAACGTCATTAGAGAGACATCAGATCCTGGCGATATCATTATCCTTCTTGGCGGACGTACAGGCCGTGACGGCTGCGGCGGTGCAACAGGTTCATCCAAAGCCCACAACTCCCAGTCTATCGATACCTGTGGTGCGGAAGTTCAGAAAGGTAATGCACCGACAGAGAGAAAGCTTCAGCGTCTGTTCAGACGTCCGGAAGTTTCACGCCTGATTAAGAAATGCAACGACTTTGGTGCTGGCGGTGTATCCGTTGCTATCGGTGAGCTGGCAGCAGGTCTTCAGATCCAGTTAGATAAAGTACCGAAGAAATATGCCGGCCTTGACGGAACAGAACTGGCAATTTCGGACTCCCAGGAACGTATGGCAGTTGTCATTGATCCGAAGGATGTGGATACATTTATGGCTTATGCCGATGAAGAGAATCTTGAGGCAACCTGTGTGGCTGAGGTGACAGAAGATCCTCGTCTTGTGATGCATTGGAGAGGCAAGGAAATCGTGAATATTTCCAGAGCTTTCCTTGACACAAACGGTGCGCATCAGGAGACTGATGTTATTGTAGGCACAGCTTCAAAGGCAGACAGCTATTTTGAAGAAAAGACAGATGTCACAGATGTGAAAGCTGCATGGCTGAAAGACCTGGCAGATCTGAATGTTTGCTCACAGAAAGGTCTTGTGGAAATGTTTGATGCTTCCATCGGCGCGGGAAGTGTATTTATGCCATTCGGCGGCAAATATCAGCTGACACCGACACAGTCTATGGTAGCCAAACTTCCTGTATTAAAAGGCAAAACAGATACAGTTACTATGATGAGCTATGGTTTTAATCCATATCTTTCCAACTGGAGCCCATATCACGGTGCTGCTTATGCGGTTGTTGAATCTGTAGCCAAAATTGTGGCAGCAGGCGGTGACTTCAGCAAGATCCGTTTCACATTCCAGGAATACTTCAAACGTATGACTGGGTATGCAAAGGGCTGGGGCGAGCCAATGAGCGCACTGCTTGGTGCATACACAGCACAGATCGGTTTCGGACTGCCATCCATCGGCGGCAAGGACTCTATGTCCGGTTCCTTCAATGATATCCATGTACCGGCAACTCTGGTTTCATTTGCAGTGGATGTGGCAAAACAGCAGGATATTATTACACCGGAATTTAAGAACAGCGGCAATAAGATCGTGAAATTTGATATTGCAAGAGATGCTTACGATATGCCGGATTACGAACAGGCGAAAGCACTTTACGCAGCGATTCATCAGCTGATCCAGGATAAAGTTGTCATTTCCGCTTACACACTTGGTTTTGGCGGCGTGGCAGCAGCTGTATCCAAAATGGCTTTCGGCAACAAGCTGGGGGCTAAGATCGACAGCACTGTGAAAGCAGAAGATTTATTTAAGACAGGCGAATACGGATGCATGATCGCAGAAGTACCGGCAGATGCCCTTGATAAGATCAACGTGGCTTATACACTGATCGGTGAAGTGACAGATGATGCACAGTTCACATATGGTGATGCAGTTGTCACAATGGATGAAGCATTGAAAGCATGGACAGGTACCCTTGAAAAAGTATTTCCAACACGTTCAGGCGTGGAGCAGAAGAAGATTGAGACACCTGTTTACAAAGAAGGCAGCCTTGTGATCTGCAATCACAAGATTGCACAGCCAAAGGTGTTCATCCCTGTATTCCCGGGTACAAACTGTGAATACGATTCCATGAAAGCCTTTGAAAAAGCCGGTGCAAAGGTTCAGACTCAGGTATTCAGAAACTTAAGTGCAGATGGTATCCGTGAATCTGTAGATGCCTTTGTCAAAGGCATCAGCGATGCACAGATTATCATGTTCCCAGGCGGTTTCTCCGCAGGTGACGAACCGGACGGTTCAGGTAAATTTATTGCTACAGCCTTCAGAAATGAAAAACTGAAGGAAGCAGTTATGAAACTGCTCAACGAGAGAGATGGTCTGGCACTTGGTATCTGTAATGGTTTCCAGGCGTTGATCAAACTCGGTCTGGTACCTTACGGAGAAATCACACCGCAGCAGCCGGATTCACCGACACTGACAACCAACAATATCGGTCGTCATATTTCAAAGGTGGCTTATACGAAGGTTGTCTCCAACAAATCCCCATGGCTGGCAGGCGCGGTACCTGGTGAAGTCTATGCAATCCCGATTTCCCATGGTGAAGGCCGTTTCGTAGCCAGTGATGAATGGATCAAGAAGCTCTTTGCAGCAGGCTGTGTTGCAACTCAGTACGTTGATTTAGACGGTAATCCAACCATGGATGAGGACTTCAACCCGAATGCTTCCTATGCGGCTATTGAAGGCATCACAAGCCCTGACGGACGTATCCTTGGTAAGATGGGACATTCCGAGCGAATCGGTGAAGCCGTTGCCAGAAATATTTACGGCAATCCGGACCAGAAGATCTTCGAATCCGGTGTGGCATATTTCAAATAAAATAGAAAATGTAAGCAGTTTACTTAAGTTGTGGAACAAGAGGAATCCTGTTTACCAAAGATAAAGCCCGTGCTTGATAAAGGCACGGGTAATTTTTTGTTGACGTTTCGCTTTAAAAGATATAAAATAAACTCGTTTATTGATAAATGAATTTATTTTATGGAGATGATAAAAATGCCTGCAAGGAAACAGATAACCAGAGAGATGATTTTGGCGGCGGCTTTTGAACTGCTGAAAGAGGGTGGGATAGAAGCTGTTAATGTGACTGCACTGGCGAAGAAACTGCATTGCTCCACACAGCCGATTTACCTTTCATTTTCGGGAATGGATGCATTGAGAGAAGCGCTGAGGGAGCTGGTTGTACAGGAATTCGCAAAGGAAATGGAACAGATGAGCGGTGACGGCGTTGTGCGATTGTATGGTATTCGCTATGTCTTATATGCCATGAAGGAAAAAGAAGTTTTTAAGTTTCTATTTATGCGTCAGAATTCCTTTGATGAGATCAAACAGCTGCTGCAGCCGATCACGGATCGGGCTATACAGGATTTAATGAAGCAATATGCTATAGATTATGATGAGGCCCATTATTTTCATGATCAGTTATGGATGCATGCCCATGGGATTGCTTCCATGGCTGCAACAGAGTTTTGTCAATGGGATTTGGATAAGGTTGAGAAAATGCTGGCGGAATGTCAGACTTATCTTGGAAAGAAATATGAGAAAATGTTGTAAGAATAATCAGACATAAGAGAAGAAGGCGATAGAAAGTGGATCATGATAAAAAAGAATTATTCTCCAACAAAGATTTAAGAAATTTAATTATTCCGTTGTTTGTGGAACAGTTTTTGGTCATGCTGGTGGGCATTGCGGATACATTTTTTGTCAGCTTTACCAATGAAGCCTCTGTTTCAGGTGTTTCCCTGGTGAATTCCTTTAATACGGTGCTGGTGTTTTTATTTACGGCGCTTTCAGCCGGCGGTGCAGTGATCGTCAGCCAGTATATCGGAAATGGAAACAGGAAGCAGGCCGGAAGATCTGCAAGTCAGCTGTTGATGATTATGGCTGTGATCTCCGGGGTGCTTGCAATGTGTATTCTTATTTTTCATACACATATCTTGACGTTCCTGTTTGGTAAAGTTGAAGCAGATGTTATGGCAGCCTGTGAAATTTATTTGAAGATTACCACATGGTCACTGCCGGCACTGGC
>JBNMJG010000155.1:0-3984 GCA_050873705.1 Coprococcus sp.
AGATCCAGGTTGAGCTGGCACAGCTGCGTTACAGAGCAACGCGTCTGGTGGGCATGAGAAATTCACTTTCCCGTCTTGGCGGCGGTATCGGTACAAGAGGCCCCGGTGAGAAGAAACTGGAAGTGGACCGACGATTGATCAGAGAACGTATTTCACAGCTGAAACGGGAACTGGAAGATGTGAAGCGGCACCGTGAAGTGGCCAGACAGCAGCGTCAGAGGAATCAGATCCCGGTGGCTGCCATTGTTGGCTATACCAATGCCGGTAAGTCTACACTTCTGAACAAACTGACAGGTGCCGGTGTTCTTGAGGAGGATAAGCTTTTTGCTACCCTTGATCCGACCACAAGGAATCTGACACTGGATGACGGGCAGGAGCTGCTGCTAACGGATACCGTCGGGTTTATCCACAAGCTGCCGCATCATCTGGTAGATGCATTCAGAAGTACACTGGAGGAGGCGAAGTATGCCGATATTCTGATCCATATGGTAGATGCTTCCAATCCTCAGGCAGAGATGCATATGCACGTTGTGTATGAGACACTGGCGGCACTGGATATTAAGGACAAGAAGATGATCACGGTGTTTAACAAAACGGATTTGATCCAGGATCAGGAAAGTCTTGTTAGCCTGAAGGATTTTAAGGCTGATTATACAGTGACAGCTTCTGTGAAACAGGGAACAGGACTGGATGCGCTGCTTTCGACAGTGCAGACCATTCTGAGAGCGAATAAGCTGCTGATCGAGCGGGTCTTTGATTATGCCCATGCGGGTGAGATCGCAGTGATCCGAAAGTATGGTCAGCTTCTGGAAGAGCGCTATCAGGAAGACGGTATTTATGTGAGAGCCTATATTCCGAAGGATATTTATGCACGGCTGAGCTTTTAAGGCTCAGCCCTTGCTTTATGAACAGGTGTGTCTGCTGTAATGACTGATTGTGCAGCAGACACGGTGTGCCGACATGTAAAATGATTAAAGGTTAAAAGGAGAAGAAAGACATATGATAAAGATTTTTATTGGCGCAATCCTGGCGCTGCTTGATTTTACATTTACAAATGGCAATATGAGAATCGGTATTCTGCCGGACTTCATCGGCTGCTTTTTACTTTATCTCGGTTTTAAAGAGATCATGTCTGCCTATCCGAAAACGGTCAAACGACTGACAACGGCAAGGACAACACTTCTTGTACTCACAGTTTATTCCGCAGTCCTTTATGTGATGGCATTGATGGGCATCGGTGCTGATATTGCATGGCTTGAGACAGCTTTATCATTGATTTATTATGTGGTATTGTTCTACGTGCTGTATCTGTTCCTTCAGTCTTTATATGAGATTGAGAACAATGTATCCGGTGATTTGAAGTTGGAGAAATTCAAGAGATGGTGGCGTTACATGAGCCTGTTTCAGGTGCTGATCTGTGTTTTGATCCTGGCACTTTGTTTCAGATCGGCTTCAGTGGAGATCCTTTTTGCTTACTATGTATGCGCGATTCTGACCCTTGTATGTGAAGTCCTTTATCTGGTTCGTTTAAATGGTGTTTTAAATACCCTGCAGCGCAGCCGTTAGGAGGCGTCGAATGTACAGAATATTGATTGTGGAAGATGATGCCGGTATTGCTGAGGCAGTCAGCGAGCAAGCAAAAATGTGGAATTATGAGACACACTGTGTGACAAATTTCAGAAATGTCATGGCGGAATTTGCGGAATTTGATCCGCATCTTGTATTACTGGATATCGGTCTGCCTTTTTTCAATGGTTATTACTGGTGCGGTGAGATCCGAAAGGTCTCACGTGTACCGGTAATTTTTATATCCTCTGCTTCGGACAACATGAATATCGTTATGGCCATGAATATGGGCGGTGACGATTTTATTGCAAAACCTTTTGACCAGACGGTGCTGATCGCCAAAATGCAGGCGATGCTTCGAAGAACCTATGATTTTGCTAAGACAGAGAATGTTCTGCAGTGCCGGGAGGCAATCCTGAATATGGATGACCATTCACTGACTTACAGAGGCGAGCAGATTGCTTTATCCCGCAACGAATACGGCATATTGAAGATCCTTATGGAGAATGCAGGCAAGATTGTCAGCAGAGAGCGCCTGATGGAGCGGCTATGGGAAACGGACAGCTTTATTGATGACAACACGCTGACGGTCAATGTAAATCGTCTTAGGAAGAAGCTTGAGGGAGCCGGACTGAAAGATTTTATTACAACAAAATTCGGTGTGGGTTATGCGATTTTTTCCGATGAGAAAGGGAAGGAATGATGGAGAAGAAGATCAGTTTTGTGAACTGGCTTGGACAAAAGAAAAGTTTGTTCCTGAAAGAGGGACTTTTTGCGGTTATCTTTTTTGTGACCTTTGCTCTGTATCATCTGCCCTTGGCTGCGGTTTTTTACCCGGTACTGCTGTGCTTTTTCACGGAGATGCTTTTTCTTGTATGGGATTACAGAAAGTTTGCAGTAAGGCATGATAGACTGCAGCAATTGTCGGCGATGTCTTTTGATGTGATGACGGATTTTCCGGAATCCGTAAGTGCGCTGGAGACAGATTATCAGCAGATCATTGTCCGCCTTCAGGAAGGACAGCGCAGGATGAAGGATGAGATGTCTTTTCAATACCAGGATATGATGGATTATTATACCGTCTGGGCGCATCAGATCAAAACACCCATTGCGGCTATGCGGCTGACTTTGCAGAATACAGATTCATCTCTTTCAAGAAAGCTTTCTGTGGAGCTTGCCAGGGTGGAACAGTACGTGGATATGGTATTGTGTTATCTCAGATTGGACACAGATACCAGGGATTATGTCATTGCGGCTTATGATCTGGACGATATCCTGCGGCAGGCATTGCGCAAATTTGCAGGACAGTTTATCGGCAAAAAGATTCATTTGGATTATCAGCCGCTGAATGCACAGGTCATGACGGACGAGAAATGGCTGCTTTTTGTTATTGAGCAGATTCTTTCAAATGCACTGAAGTATACACAGCAGGGCAGTGTGTCCATTTATCTGGAGTCACCGAAGACACTGTGTATCCGTGATACAGGTATGGGAATTGCATCGGAGGATCTGCCGAGAATATTTGAGAAGGGGTATACCGGGTATAACGGCCGCAGGGATAAAAAAGCCAGCGGACTGGGGCTGTATCTCTGTGCTAGGATCTGCCATAATCTGGGGCATGATATTTCGGCTGAATCGGAACCGGATAAAGGAACGGTGATCAAATTGGATCTGAATACAGCGGAGCGGATGTTTGAGTAGAAAACGAACAGCACTTCTTACAAAAGTGTAAGAAGTCTGTAAGGCCATTCGATGGAGCGGATAAAAAGAGTTTGATACAATAATCCTGTCAAAAGAAATGAACAAGCAATTCAATCAGACAGGAGGATTTTAAATATGAGTATTTTGGAAGTAAAAGGTCTGAAAAAGACTTATACCACCCGTTTTGGCGGCAATCAGGTACAAGCGCTGAAAAATGTGTCCTTTAGTGTAGAAGAGGGCGAATATGTGGCCATCATGGGTGAGTCCGGTTCCGGTAAGACAACGTTGCTGAATATTCTGGCGGCACTGGACAAACCAACAGGCGGTACCGTATTGTTAGACGGCAGGAATCTTGCAGATATTAAAGAATCTGCCATGGCAGAATTTCGCCGTGACAACCTGGGATTCGTTTTTCAGGATTTTAATCTGTTGGACACATTTTCTCTGGAGGATAATATTTATCTGCCGCTGGTCCTTGCGGGCAAGAACTACAGAGAGATGCATAAGCGTCTGGAGCCTATTGCAAAACAATTGGGCATCACACAGCTTTTAAAGAAATATCCTTATGAGGTGTCCGGCGGTCAGAAGCAGCGTGCGGCGGTGGCCAGAGCGCTGATCACCCATCCGAAGCTGATTCTCGCGGATGAGCCGACGGGAGCACTGGACTCCAAGTCCTCGGATGAATTGTTGGATCTTTTCTCAGCCATCAATCAGGAT
>JBNMJG010000156.1:0-3899 GCA_050873705.1 Coprococcus sp.
ATTGCAGAACTCGGTCTTTAAATTCAAAGCAAATACCCCGGACAGTCTGCTCTTACAGACTGCCGGGGTATTTTTGAAGTGGATATATACAAAGATAGGATTTAAGCTTTTTCTACAATCAGCGCCTGGCCCTGACCACCGCCGATACACAGTGTTGCAAGGCCTTTCTTTGCCTCTTCTCTCTTCTGCATTTCGTACAATAATGTCACAAGGATTCTGGCACCTGATGCACCGATCGGATGTCCCAGCGCAATAGCACCACCGTTCACATTGACTTTGTTCATATCAAATTTCAGTTCTTTGGCAACTGCCAGAGACTGAGCTGCGAAAGCTTCATTGGCTTCGATGAGATCAATATCATCGATTGTCAGGTCTGCTTTTGCCATCGCCTTTGTCACTGCCGGAACAGGACCAACACCCATAATTGAAGGATCTACACCACCTGTTGCATAGGAAAGGATGGATGCCATCGGCTTCAGGCCAAGTTCCTCTGCTTTTTCCTGACTCATCACAACAAATGCTGCCGCACTGTCATTGATACCGGATGCATTGGCTGCTGTCACTGTGCCGCCGTCTCTCTTGAACGCCGGTTTTAATTTAGCAACCTTCTCAACGGTTGTTCCGAATTTAGGATATTCATCTGTATCAAAAACAGTGTCACCTTTTTTACCATGGATCACAACAGGAACGATCTCATCTTTGAATTTGCCGCCTTTGATGGCTGCCTCCGCCTTACTCTGGGAAGCAACAGCGAATTCGTCCTGCATTTCTCTTGTAATACCATATTTTTCTGCAACATTTTCAGCGGTAATACCCATATGATACTGATTAAATGCATCCCACAGACCATCGTTAACCATCACATCGATCATCTTTGTATTGTTCATTCTCGCACCCCAGCGTGCGCTTGGAATAGCATACGGTGCTGCACTCATATTCTCAGTACCGCCGCAGACAACAATCTCAGACTCACCTGCAAGGATCTGATTCGCTGCAAGGGCAACACTCTTTAAACCGGAACCGCACACGATATTGATGGTCATAGCTGTTGTCTCAATCGGAAGCCCCGCCTTCAATGTAACCTGACGTGCTACATTCTGGCCGAGACCTGCCTGTAATACATTGCCAAAAATAACCTCATCCACCTGCTCTGGTTTGATACCAGCTCTTGAAACAGCTTCCTTAACAACAATTGCTCCAAGTTCTGCTGCCGGAACATCCTTTAATGTGCCCCCAAATGCACCAATAGCTGTTCTGCATGCACTGACAATAACTGCTTTTTTCATCATTCTCGTTTCCTTTCTCACACCATAAAGTTCTTGTTTTTTGTTTCTGCCTATATAAACAGCAAGTCCTGTGCCAAACTGTAATTCCAATAATTTTGCCCGATTTAAAGGCTTTTCCGTCCTTTCTATCTGCACACTTTAAGGGCTGTGCACAGATATGTTGCTTTAGCGCCACACTTCTGTTGCTTTTTTGTGTCACCTGCTGTATCATAGACTTAATTTAAAACTTATTTCATTGTCCATCAGAAAACGAAACACCTCACAGCGCATAACATTCAATCAGGAGATGATCAAATGAATTTTACACCTTTATGGACAGCCGCACTCAATGCTTTTTCCAATTTTATCATTGTGGATGAACGCTGCCGCATTGCCTATATGAACAAACCTTATACTGAAATTCTGAATGTAAAATTGGAAGATGTCATCGGCAAACCCATCAAAAGCATTATTCCGACCACAAAGCTTCCTGAAGTCATGGCTTCCGGCAAAGCTGACATCGGTGCATTGATGACACTTTATGACCACAAAACCGGCAGGGATATCCGATTTGTCTGCAATCGTATTCCCCTGATCGAAGATGGCGAGATTATCGGCGGCGTCGCCATTTCCACTTTTAATGAGGTGGGAGAGATTTATCATCTGTATTCAGAAGTTGAGAAGATGCAGCAGCAGAACGAATTGTATCAACAGACCATAGAACAGCTGCGCAAACAGACCAATCCGCTGGATTATATTATCGGTTCCTCGCAGGCTATCGGTCATATCAAATCTACCATTGCTATTTTTGCCAATTCCGGGCTTTCTCTTTTGCTCACCGGTGAAACCGGCGTCGGCAAAGAAGTTTTCGCCAATGCACTCCACCAGCTCAGCAGCCGAAGTGCCAGCAACTTTGTCAAGATCAACTGCGCTGCTATTCCAAAGGATCTGCTGGAATCCGAACTCTTCGGTTATGAGGGCGGTGCATTCACAGGCGCCAAAAAAGGAGGCAAAATCGGCAAGTTTGAACTGGCCGACGGCGGTACTTTGCTGTTGGATGAAATCGGAGAAATGCCCCTTCCGCTCCAGTCCAAGCTTCTGCGTGTTCTGCAGGAAAAGGAAATCGAACGTGTCGGCGGTGTCACGCCCATCAAAGTCGATGTACGCCTGATCTGCAGTACAAATCAGAACCTGACTCAGTTAATTCAGGAAGGGCGTTTCCGGGCTGACCTTTACTACCGTATCAATACCATCGAGCTCGCCATCCCGCCGCTGCGGGACCGCCTGGATGATATTCCTGAACTCTGCAATTTCTTTATCCAGAAATTTAACCGTGAAAACGGCAGTTACACCCAGGGGATCGACCAGGAAGTTCTGGCGCTGATGCAGCAATATACCTGGCCCGGCAATGTCCGTGAGCTGGAGCATGTCATCGAACGTCTCTGCTTTTTGAACGGCCACAGTACCATTCATCTTTCATCCTGTGACTTTCTTATTCATAAAATGTCCGGGGAAAATACACTTTCAAAACCTGCATTCTCTGCATCTTCCTCCCTGCAGGAACAGCGCAGCAATGCAGAAATAGAACTGATCCGTCAGACCCTGCGCCAAACAGACGGCAATAAAGCCAAAGCTGCCCGGCTTCTCGGTATTGACCGTACGGTACTTTACCGCAAACTGAAAAAATATCACATTGATCAAACCCCATAAAACGGGGGAAGGCCTTATCTTGCGATAAGGCCTTATTAGGGAAATAGAATGTATTTACAATAACCTCAAAACATACAAAATGTCTCAAAGCTAAAGCCGAATAAAATGTTATCAGATTGTCTGAATCTGATATTAAACAGCATCTGCACCGCGCTGTCCGGTACGGATACGAACAACATCTTCGATGTTGTAAACAAAAATCTTACCATCACCGTAATTACCGGTGCTGATTTCTTTGACAACTCTGTCAATAATCTTCTCTGATGTATCATCTGCAACAACGGTTTCAACCTTTACCTTTGGCAGAAGGTTGACATTGTACGTTGTTCCTCTGTACATACGTGTGTAACCTTTCTGATTACCATAACCCATAATATTTGTAATCATCAGACCACTTGCTTCGCAGTCATTCAAAATATTCTTCAAACTTTCCAGTTTTTCCGGTTTGATAATAATCTCTAATTTTTTCATGACACAACCTCCTGATTCCAATGGAATTTGCTATTCAATACCCTCTATGCAGAGCATTGGATTATTTTCACAGAAAACAAGTTTCTATAAAATAATAAAACGGCGCCCCTTAAAAAAGGAACGCCGTTGTTCTCAAATATGTCTCTATTATACCCCTGAAATATGAAATGTCAATCATTTTTTTCCAAATTTCAGAAATTATTGATATAAGTACAGAATCCGAAGTTCGTCCTGATCCATGGATTATTTATTGCTCAGATATTCATCAATACCCTTAGCAGCTGCTTTACCTGCACCCATAGCCAGAATAACCGTTGCAGCACCTGTTACAGCATCGCCGCCGG
Source organism: Coprococcus sp. (assembly GCA_050873705.1). Lineage (GTDB taxonomy): Bacteria > Bacillota > Clostridia > Lachnospirales > Lachnospiraceae > Coprococcus_A. Next base: position 3,791 of record JBNMJG010000156.1, read on the forward strand.
CATAAACACCCTCTTTGGTTGTTGCGCCGTTGTTCTCATCTGCAATAATACACTGCCATTTGTTCACATCCAGACCTTTTGTTGTAGAAGAGATCAGTGGGTTTGGAGA
>JBNMJG010000157.1:0-3886 GCA_050873705.1 Coprococcus sp.
CGTGTACCGGTTGTACAAAAGATTGAACCCCGCAAGATCAGTGTAAAAGCCCTGCTCGGATATTTTCTGATTGCTTATGCGGGTATGTATTTATCCAATATTATTGGCAATATGTTAGCATCTATGATTGCAGTGTTCAAACAAGGACAGGTACAGAACAGCATCGTGCAGATTGCCGGCAACAATGAGATCTGGATGAACATTTTAGTCATGGTTATCTGTGCACCAATCTTTGAAGAGCTGTTATTCAGAAAGCTGATCATCGACCGTACGGTGCAGTATGGCGAAAAGTTAGCCATCATATTGTCGGCATTGATGTTTGGTTTTTACCACGGAAATATTTACCAGTTCTGTTATGCTTTTGTTTTGGGCTGTGTATTTGGCTATGTCTATACCAAGACCGGCAATGTCAAATATACCATTATCTTACATATGATGATCAATTTCTTAGGCTCGATTGCCAGTGTTTTAGTCATGAAGGCCAGTGGATTGACTGATCTTTTAAATGGAAGTATTACAGATTCGGCAGAGATGACCTCGTATCTGATGGCACATCTTAGCGGACTGGCGATTTTCGGTCTTTATTTCCTGGTTATCATGGCGCTTGTTATCGGCGGAATTGTTGTTATGGCGGTCAATGCCAAAAAGATGACGTTCTTACCTGCCACGACACCGATCGGAAAAGGACAGACATTCAAGGTCGTTGTCTGTAATGTGGGCATGGCATCATTCTTTCTGATCTGGCTTGTGTTTATTATTTATGCAACACTTAGATAACACGTTTAAAAATAAAACATACAAAATAATACATAAACGGAGGTTTTACAATGGAGAAAGCAGAATTAAAAAAGCTGATTGAAGTAGCAGCAGGAAGAAGAAAGGCAGACCTTGTTTTGAAAAACTGCAGGGTTGTCAATGTCTTTTCAGGAAAGATCGAGGAAGGCGATGTCGCAATCAGCGACAAGTGGATTGCCGGTGTCGGCAAATATGAAGGTGAGAAAGAGGTCGACGCACAGGGCAGATATGCAGCGCCTTGTTATATTGACAGCCATATTCATATCGAATCATCTTATGTCTGTCCGGAAGAGCTTGGAAAGCTGTTGGTTCCTCACGGTACCTCAACCATTATCGCCGATCCTCACGAGATCGTAAATGTATGCGGTATCAAAGGTCTGGACTATATGATGGAGGCTGCCAAAAATACAGCTCTCGATATCAAATACATGCTGCCGTCCTGTGTACCGAGTACACCTTTTGAAAATGCAGGTGCCGTGATCAATGCACCCGAAATGGAAGAGCCTATTTTACGTGACAATATTCTGGGACTTGGCGAGTTTATGAATTCCGTTGGTGTAATCCAGTGTGATGACGGCGTACTCGACAAGCTGATGGTTGCAAAAAAGGCAGGAAAGCTGATCGATGGTCATGCTCCGGCCACCTTTGGTAAAAATCTGAATGCATACTGTGCAGCACGTATTCTGGCAGATCATGAGTGTGCAACGGTTGATGAAATGGAGGACCGTATTGACAATGGTATGTATGTATTGTTGAGACAGGGTTCTGCATGCCACAACCTGCGTACCTTGTTAAAAGGTGTGACCGCAGAGAACAGCCGCAGATGCCTGCTTTGCTCCGATGACCGTCAGCCCAAGACCATTTTGGAAGAGGGACATCTGGACAATCACCTGAAAATCTGCGTAGAAGAGGGCATCGATGCCATTACAGCAATTCGTATGGCTACCTTAAATGCTGCAGAATGCTTTGGCTTAAAAGATAAGGGTGCTATTGCTCCCGGTTATGCAGCAGATATCGTTCTGTTAAAGGATCTGGTTGATTTTAAAGCAGAACAGGTATATTTAGGTGGTAAGCTCACAGCCGAAGCAGGTGAATATTTACCGAAAGTAGAAAGATACAGCATCGATTCCGTAAAAGGAAGCGTGGTACTCAAAGACTTCTCAGCAGACAAATTCAAGATGCATTTAAAGAGCAATAAAGTCAATGTGATCCAGATTTTACCGGGCGGCGTGGTTACCGGCAAGACAACTGCCGAGATCAAGCTGGATGAAAACGGTGAATTTGTTTACAATCCCGATGAAGATATTGTAAAGGTTGCCGTTGTGGAAAGACATCATATGACCGGTAATGTAGCCTGTGCTTTCTTAAAAGGTTATGGTCTTAAGAAAGGTGCCGTTGCAATTTCCATTGCACATGATTCACACAATATCATCGTAGCCGGAACCTCTGATGAAGAGATGGAGGCAGCAGTTCTGCATCTGAAAGAGCAGGAGGGCGGTATTGTTTTGGTAAAAGACAAACAGGTCATTGAAAATATGCCGATGCCGATCGCAGGTCTGATGAGTGAAAAGAGTGGAGAATGGGTAAAGGACAAGCTGACATCCATTCATAATGTAGCAAGAAATGAGCTCGGTATTCATGGAGAAGTGGACCCGGTTATGACCCTCTGCTTTATGTCATTGCCGGTAATTCCTGATCTGAAACTGACAGATGAGGGTCTTTTCGATGTAACGAAGTTCAGCTTTATTCCGGTAGAGGCCGATGAATGAAAAAAATAATGATCTTAATGACCGGAGGGACCATTGCTTCTGTTTCGACGAAGCAGGGTCTTGTCCCGGACAATGAGGGCACGCTGCTAAGGTATGATTATATGAGGGAAAAAGAGATGCAGTATCCCGGAGATAAGAGTGCCCCACAACAGGTTTTACTGGAATGGAAAGAGGTTTTCAATCTGGACAGCAGTAATGTGGCACCAAAAGAGTGGAAGCTTCTGGCAGAGGAGATAGAAGCTGTTTTTCAGAGTAAAAAGTATGATGGAATTGTTGTCACACATGGGACAGACACCATGGCCTATACGATGGCAGGGATAAGCTTTCTTTTAAAAGAAGTTCCGATCCCGGTTGTGTTTACCGGATCCCAACTGCCGTTTGAGGCAGAGGATACGGATGCCATCCGCAATCTGACAGATGCCATTACAACAGCAGTTGACGGCGTTCCGGGAATTGTACTGGTTTTCGCCGGTCGGATCATAGATGCTCTGTATGCCAAAAAAGTTTATTCCAGACAAAAGCAGGCTTTTGAAAGTGTTCATATGCCGGAAGCAGGATGCATTGATGAACAGGGCAGGATTGTCTGGCAGCATGCGCCGGTGGGAGTGCCGGATATGACATTCTCAGAAACTGCAATGGTCAGGGAGCCTGTCAGTATCAGATTACTTCCGGGTATGAATGGAGCATTGATTGATACGTTAGTGCAGGCCGGTTATCGTGCTATTATTCTGGAGGTCTTTGGCTGTGGCGGTATTCCGGAAAATCTGTTACCGGCTATCCGTAGGGCAAAAGAAAAGCATACGGCTGTTTTTGCAGTTAGCCAGTGCTTACACGATGGCACCGATCTATCCGTCTATGAGGTTGGTTCAAAGGCTATGGAAGCAGGTGTGATATCAGCGCGTGATCTGACTGTGGAAGCATTGAGTGCATGGATGATATGTGAAAGTTTAAAATTATGATTTTTTACCATAAATAATGTCCTTTTCAAACGTATATATTATATCAAGGACAGATAGGGCTGTCTGATATAGGGAGGATGAAACTATGATGAAGAAAAAATTTTTATGTATTGGTATTACAGCTTTAGTTATGTCAACTTGCATTGCCGGATGTGGTTCTGCTGATAAATCATCTATGATGACAGAAAATGCGGTTGCGGATTCCGGTTATTATAGTGGAAGTGGTGATCTTTATGTCAACCAAGAAAGCTCTGCAGCCTATGATACCGAAGAGGTTGCTGAGGAAGATATCAGTGGTGATGTCAATTCGGAAATTTCCGAGGTTGCAGAAGGTGACGCTTCTGATAATGAAACGACAGACAG
>JBNMJG010000158.1:0-3864 GCA_050873705.1 Coprococcus sp.
TGCTTGACCTGGTATATGCGCTTAAGCGTCCGTACCGCAAGAACGCAAGTTTCATCATGAACGATAAGACGCTGGCACAGCTCCGCAAGCTGAAGGACAACAACGGTGCCTACATCTGGCAGCCGTCCTATCAGGCAGGTGAGCCGGACAAGGTGCTGGGCTACGCTGTTCATACCTCTGCGTATGCGCCGGAGAATGCCATCGCATTCGGTGATTACAGTTATTACAACATCGGTGACCGCGGCACCCGTTCCTTCAAGCAGCTCAATGAGCTGTTCGCGGGCAACGGCATGATTGGCTATGTGGCAAAGGAGCGTGTCGATGGCAAGTTGATTTTGCCGGAGGCGGTTCAGATTCTGAAGCTCAAGGCTGACTGATTTTATACGGCACAGCTCTAAAAAACAGGGTTGTGCCTAATCTTTTGATTCGAGGTGGTGATAGATATGATTGTATCTTTGGATGAGATGAAACAGTATCTGCGGGTGGATTTCCAAGATGATGATGAATTCCTTGAAAATGCTCTGCATTCGGCAGAAACGCTGTGTGCAGGTGTAGCAAGGCTCTCCGCAGAGGACTTTGCCAAAGAGCCTGTGGCGAAGATTGCAATTATGTATGCGGTGGCGTATTGGTATGAGCATCGGGAGGATGCAGACCATCATGATTTGACGTTATCGCTCCGTTCCCTGCTGTTTGGCATCCGCAAGGAGGGATTCTGATGAATATCGCTCTTATGAATATCCGAATCATATTTCAGAAGAACTCGGTGATAACGGATGCCATCGGAAACCACAGAAATGCCTGGGAGGATCATTTTTCCTGCCATGCGACCATAAACGGTGAGAGTGGTTCTGAGGATGAGACCGCCGGACAGACTGTCAGCAACGGACGCTGTGCCTTTACGGTGCGGTGGTGCCGTGAGACTGCGGCTGTTACAGAAACGGAATACCGCATTCTCTGGAACGACTGCCTTTACAACATCACAGGTATTGACCACCAGAATAACAAGCGGAAGTCACTGAAATTCTGGTGCGAAAAAGTGAGGCGGTAAGTATGGCAGGTTCCAAGGCATCCATTGACGGCATGGCAGATGCCATCATGAAGGAACTGAATGCGTATGCCGACACGACCGCAGATGGTGTAAAGACTGCTGTGCAGAAAGCCGCCAAGACTGTGAAATCAGAGATACAGGCAGGTGCGCCTGTGAAAAAGGGTACATACAAGAAAAGCTGGGCTGCGAAGAATACAGCGGAGTCCGCCAATAAACTGGAGATTACAGTGTATTCTCGCAACCGTTATCAGCTTGCCCATCTGTTGGAACATGGTCATGCCAAGCGCGGCGGCGGCCGAGTAGCGGCAAAACCGCATATTGCATCGGCAGAACAATCCGGCATAGAACAGCTGGAAAGAGATATAGAGAGGTGTCTGCAGAATGGATAAACTGCTTAAGATCATAAAGGCCGTGGGCATTCCTTTCGCCTATGACCATTTTGCGGAGGGCAAATCTCCGGAACCGCCTTTTATCTGTTACCTCCTGCCGGACAGTGATAACTTCGCTGCCGACGGGAAGGTTTACTTCAAAGCCAATGAAGTGCATATTGAACTGTACACCGATACCAAGGACTTGTCGGTGGAACAGAAGGTGGAAGCTGTGCTGGATGAGCATGGCATCTTTTATGACCGCTCCGAGGTCTGGATCGAGAGCGAAAAACTGTATGAAGTCCTATACTCTTTTGAAATGGAGGCTTAACAGATATGGGTAATAAAGTGAAATACAATCTGAAAAATGTCCATGCGGCAAAGCTGACGGAGTCCGTTGTGGATGGCGTTACCAAGTATACCTATACCGCTCCCCAGGCAATTCCCGGTGCTGTCAGCATCAGCCTGGATGCAGAGGGTGATTCCAGTCCTTTCTATGCAGACGGCATTGTGTATTTCCGTTCGGTAGCCAACAACGGCTATTCCGGCGAACTGGAGATTGCACTGATTCCTGAATGGTTCCGTACCGACATCCTGCAGGAGACATTGGATTCCAACGGTGTGCTTGTGGAGAAATCCGATCATGCGGAAAGCGTAAAGTTCGCACTGCTCTTTGAATTTGATGGTGACGTTCGTGCCATCCGTCATGTGATGTATAACTGTACCGCGTCCCGTCCTTCCATCGAATCTGAGACCAAGGAAGATACCATTGAGCCGGGTACAGAAAAGTTGTCTCTTACTGCCGATCCTCGTGAGGACGGTTTGGTCAAGAGCCGTACTGGAGATACCACTTCTGCAGAGACGTATCAGAACTGGTACAAGTCCGTATATACTCCAGTGGAAGAAGACAAAGGTTAATGGGAGGTGCAAGTGATGCTTCAGAAAATTGTTAAAGTCGGTGATAAGGAGGTAGCGTTCCGTTCGTCCGCTGCCATTCCCCGTTTATACCGCATGAAATTCAAACGGGATATTTTCAAAGACCTGTCCAAGCTGGAACAGTCCTATCAGGGCAAGACCAGCGAGGGTGGGCCTTTTGCAATTGAAGATTTGGAAATCTTCGAGAATGTAGCTTATATCATGGCATTCCACGCAGATCACAGCATTCCGGATAATATCGATGACTGGCTTGATCAGTTTGAAATGTTCTCCATCTACGAGGTGTTGCCGGAGATTTTGGAACTCTGGGGTACAAACCTCATCACGGATGTTCAGTCTAAAAAAAACTTAACCGCAGCAGTCGTGAAATGACAACACCGCTATTTCTCCTGCGCTGTACAGAAATAGGCATTTCTATCCGTGATCTTGACCTTCTTACGATCGGGCTTGTGATGGATATGTGGACGGAAAAAGGCAATGACGGTGTGAAATATAGCAATATCGTGATTGCCGGACAGGAAGAATTTGATAGATTCTGATGGACAACAACCGTATCGGGAAATGTTGCCTGTACTTCCCTAAAATCAGAACATCATCCGTCTTGGAATGAAGGCTTTCAGCAACGGGTATACTAGAGCTAGTATAAATACGTTTATCTCACAACACAAATTGACTTTCTCCCAATTGTGATATATAATTGGGAGAAAGAAAAGCATGTTGGGAGAAAGAAGGATCGCCTATGAGAGAATTTGACTACCACAGACTGACAGAGAGAACATGGGATAACGAAATTCTCTCCTATATTGCTCAAATACATGAGCATAAAGGCAGACAGGAGTTATTCCTGAAACAAAAGCCGGTAGAACTGACCCGACTTGTTGAGATTGCAAAGATACAGAGTACGGAAAGTTCCAACCGAATCGAGGGTATCATCACTACAAGTCCAAGATTAAAACAGCTGATGTCCGATAAGACTACACCAAGGAATCGGGATGAAGAAGAAATACTCGGTTATCGAAATGTACTGAATCTAGTTCATGAAAACTATGATGCGATTCCGGTAAGACCCAATTATATCCTGCAAATGCATAGAGATTTATTAAAATACACGTCTTTTTCCTATGGCGGAAGTTTTAAGACCACACCAAACGAAATAGATATGACATTGGCCTCGGGCGAAAGAGTGACTTTGTTTAGGCCGCTCGAACCATATGAAACGCCGGATGCAATTCAAAATATCTGTGATAGTTTTCAGAAAGAATTGGCCTTAGGCGAAGTTGATCCTTTGATTTTGATCCCCTGCTTTATTTTGGATTTTCTTTGTATCCATCCGTTTAATGATGGCAATGGCAGAATGAGTCGATTACTGACATTGCTTCTCTTATATCGCAGCGGGTATATAGTCGGTCAGTACATCAGTATTGAAAAGGCAATCGCAGACACCAAGGAGGATTATTATAGAGTTCTTGCACAGGCAGACCAGAATTGGCATACAGGAGAAAATGACCCAAA
>JBNMJG010000159.1:0-3856 GCA_050873705.1 Coprococcus sp.
AACTGGATGAACTGGGTGTCTCATGGTTTGAACTGAGAAAAAAAGAAGATTTAGACAGACATTATGACGGACTGATCCTGCCGGGCGGCGAGAGCACGGTGCAGGGCAAATTATTAAAAGAGCTGGGAATGTTTGACAGACTGAAAGGGCAGATTGAAAAGGGCCTGCCGGTGTTTGCAACCTGTGCCGGACTGATCCTTCTGGCTGCGGAGCTTGGTAATGATGACAGAAGATGGTTTCAGACCCTTCCGGTAACGGTAAAGAGAAATGCCTACGGCCGTCAGCTGGGCAGCTTTCATACAGATGCGGAATTTGAAGAAATCGGTGAGATACCGATGACCTTTATCCGGGCACCGTATATTGAAACGGCATCACCGGAAGTCAAAGTCATGGCAAAGGTGGATGAACGGATTGTGGGTGTGAGGTACAAACAGCAGCTGGCCATCTCTTTTCATCCGGAGTTGGATGACGATAACCGGCTGCATCAGTACTTTGTTCAGAGGGTATCTTCATCTCTCAATAAAGAGAAATAGCGGTCCAGATAGATTTTGTGGGCAACAGTAATGATCATATTGCGGAGCATGGTTTTCTCATTAGAGAAAGTGCCATGCTCTTTTTTTGCGTTATGAGCGGCATCGGCTTTCGCATTAGCCTGATCTAATTCAAACACATGATGAAGAATCAGCTCGAATTCCGAGCAGAAATAATTATAGGCGGTTGCATTGTCATAGGTCTGGCGCTGAATCTCAAACATCATATGGATATTGTCCAGAGACAGCACGGATTTGGCAACTGCAATAAAGATCAGGGCAGCAATCTGATCCCGGCCATATTGCTTTTTGACAGGATTGCTGATGATCTTCTTCTTGACATAGTTGCTGATCATGGAGCCGGTGATGCAGATATCCTCCAGAGGACTTAAGTAACTGTCAATATATTTGGCTGTCTGTTCAAGATAGAGGCCGACATCGGGGATTTCATGATAGCGGGGGAGGTGAAAATCCCGGATTGGGTCAGCCATTTTGGATTGGATTTGTTCGTTCATAAAATGCCTCACTTTCATATATAGATTATTTTATCATACTCGGGCTGCGATTCACAAAATTATTTGATTTCAGATTTGCAAAAAAGTAGTCGGTTTGGCTTTATCGTGATAAACTGGAAGCAGCATTCGATGACAAAAGGATTATGATCAATGCAGAGAGTGAGGAGACTTATGAGAAAAATGCTGTTAATCACACAGTCTGAGATATCTTCTGGGATGGATTTTATTGAAAAAGGACTGACCGAATTTGAGATTGGGAAAAAGCAGTGTCTGAAAACAATGCTTGTTGCAGAGGAATCACTGCAGAAACTGATCATGCATGCAGAGAATGAGGATGATAAAATCTGCGTTGTTCTGAACAAAAGAATGGGCAGCGTCTATGTCAGCATGACACTGCGTGGACAGGCATTTGAGCTGATCCAGGGCGATACAGTAGAAGATGTATTGCATATTGAGCAGGATGACCAGCAGACCGAATTTGAAAAAGAAGAAGAGATGATCCGGAATATTTTGCTGCGGGCCAATAAGGAACAATTGCGGTATAAAAACAAAAAGGGCATGAACATGGTAGAGATTACCGTTCGGAAGAATCCGCATGCAATGGTTATGCGGACCATGATTGCTCTGGTGGCTGCCGTTGTGATCGGTCTGGCTATGAAAGCGGTTGTTCCGGATGGTGTCAGTACGGCAATCAATGATACAGTGCTGACATCTATCAGTACCATGTTTTTAAATGCTTTGAAAATGGTTGTGGGACCGGTAGTTTTCTTCTCAATTGTCTCCTGTATTTCACAGTTCGGCGATTTAAAAGAAGTTGGCCGGATCGGCGGCAAGATTATGGGATTTTATATGCTGACAACGGTATTGGCTGTTGTCTCGGCGACAGCAGTTTTTTATCTGCTGCATCCGGGCAACCCTGAACTGGCTTCTAAACTGGCAGCAGATGCCTCAGAGGTTGTTTCTTCTGACGTCAGTATTTCCATCAAAGATACCATTGTTGGCATTGTGCCGGGCAACTTTGTCAAACCATTTCTGGAATCCAATATGATGCAGCTGATTTTCATGGCGATTTTAATCGGCATTGCAGTGGGCAAAATCGGTGAATATTCCCAGCTGTTAAAAGATATAGTTGAGGCTTGTAATTCACTGTTTTTGAAGATTACCGTTATTTTAGTCCAGTTTATTCCGATTGCCACATTCTGTTCCATCTTATCCGTGATTCTGAAGACAGGACCGGATGTGCTGCTTTCCATGCTTGCTATGTTGGGAACATTTGCAGTTGGTATTCTGGCAATGATGTGTATCTATTGTCTGTTGATGATCCTAATCGGACGAATGAATCCAATTCCATTTCTCAAAAAATACAGTCCGATCATGCTTCAGGTATTCGGTATGGCCTCCAGTAATGCGGCAATCATTGTGAACATGGACGCCTGCGAACATAAGCTTGGTATTCCGAAGAAAATATATTCTTTGTCGATTCCGTTGGGAGCCACGGTGAATATGGATGGTACCTGTGTGTATCTTGTTATCTTCGGGCTGGCACTGGCGAGAGTCTTTGGGGTGGAGATCAGCGGAGGAATGCTGCTGTCCATGTTCTTCTCTGTACTGGTTCTTTCGGTAGGTGCGCCGGGTGTGCCGGGTGCCGGGCTGGTATGTCTGTCCGTACTGCTGACACAGTTAAATGTACCGATTGCCGGAATCGGACTGGTGATGGGACTGGATTCACTGTTGGGCATGCTGCGTGCCATGAGCAACAGCCTTGGAGATGTGGCAGCATCCCTGATTGTTGCAAAATCAGAGAAAATACTTGATACCGAAAAATATATGAAACTATAAAAGTTATATGGACAATTTCTTATTTCTTTCATAGGATAAATTCACAATTCATTATAGGTTGTTTTTACTGCTTGATACGGAAAATCCGGTGAACCTGTTAATGAATTGTGTTTTTTTGTTTCATCGGTTTTTAAAAAACTCTTGACAAGGTAATAAAAGTGACGTAATATAATAACACAGGTTTTTGGAAAACTTATCATGCTGTAATAAAGACTTTAAAATATAAGGAGGGTGTTTTATGCGGACACAGACATTGACGAAACAGATGTATACGGCGGGTTTAGATAAAGACAGAGAATTTCATTTCAGAGTGAAGGACCCGGGAAGTGCAGCGACCCATTTTATTGGATTTCTGGCAGCGGTTCTGATGACGCCGGTTCCTCTGGTGCATGCTTCAGAATGTGGTGCAGATCTGATGACGATGATCGGTATGAGTGTTTTTATGGTAAGCATGATTCTTCTGTATGGTGCAAGCACATCCTATCATTCCTTTGATATTTCAGAAAAAGCGAATCTGCGATTGAAGCGCATGGACCATATGATGATTTTTGTATTGATTGCGGGCTCTTATACACCGGTTTGTCTGACGGTTTTAAGAGGTAGTGTAGGTATGAGATTGCTGGCTATTGTCTGGGGATTAGCCGTCGTTGGTATGATTTTTAAGATGGCATGGGTGACCTGTCCGAAATGGGTGTCATCCGTCATCTATATCGGCATGGGCTGGGTGTGTGTGTTGGCCATGCCACAGCTGCTGGCAGGATTATCCTTTGGAGCGTTTATGTGGCTGCTGGCTGGTGGTTTGTTCTATACAGTTGGAGGTGTCATTTATGCCATGAAGTTCCCGGTGTTCCATAATCGGTTCCGGTACTTTGGCTGCCATGAACTGTTTCATGTCTTTGTCATGGCGGGAAGTTTGTGTCACTTTATTGTCATGTATGTTTATTTGTGCGGAGGAATGGCTTGATGGGCCAT
>JBNMJG010000160.1:0-3843 GCA_050873705.1 Coprococcus sp.
GGTGTCGGTGTTGCAACATCTGTTGAGACAGCAGCGCTTTTATCCAAGAAAGCACTGATGAGACCGCTTGGCAGCCACAATGAAAATGAGCGTGCAGCTTACATGGAACAGCTGCTTGAAGATGGTATCAACGCGATCGGCCTTGGACCTCAGGGTATGGGCGGCAAGTATTCTGTCATGGGCGTTCATATTGAGAATACAGCCAGACATCCATCCGCAATCGGTGTTGCAGTGAACGTCGGATGCTGGTCCCACAGACGCGGCCATATCATTTTTGACAAAGATCTTAACTATACAATTACAACACATTCGGGGGTGACTTTATAATGGTAGAGATGAAAGATGGAAAGAAGATTTTAACAACACCGATTTCAGCAGAAGATTTGGCAGACATTCATGTTGGTGACATTATTTACTTAAACGGCAGCATGACAACATGCAGAGACGTTGCACATCGCCGCCTTGTTGAAGAAGGCCGTGAACTTCCGGTAGATGTTCGCGATGCAGCGATTTTCCATGCAGGCCCTATTATTCGTCCTTTGGAAAATGACAAATTTGAAATGGTTTCCGTAGGTCCTACAACAAGTATGCGTATGGAAAAATTCGAGAAAGAATTTGTAGAAAAGACAGGTGTGAAGGTGATCATCGGTAAAGGCGGTATGGGTCCGAATACAGAATATGCCTGCAAAAACTACAAAGCACTTCATTGTGTCTTCCCGGCAGGCAACGCAGTTGTGGCAGCGACAAAGGTTGAAGAAATCGTTGATGCACAGTGGCGTGACCTTGGTATGCCTGAGACATTATGGCATTGCCGTGTGAAAGAATTTGGTCCGCTGATCGTATCCATTGATACAGACGGCCGTAATCTTTTCGAGGAAAATAAAGTTGTTTTCAATGAACGCAAGGAAAAAGCAATTGAAGAAATCTGCAAACATGTAGGATTCATTAAATAATAACTGCTAAAGCTTCATATTCTGCTGCTGATTGTCTGTCGGAGGCAGATATGGAGCTTTTTGAGTATTTTGTTGAATTTATATAGAAAAATGCACTTGGTTATGTGCATATAAACAAAAGGAATGTCGATTGTACTTGATACAATACATAAATTCTGGTAAAATGTAGATAAGAAATGGCAAAGTTTTTTGTCAGTTAAGAGAGGATGAGGGCATAATTATGAGTCAGGTAAAGACATTATCTGCCAGGGAACGTATTGAAGGATTATTGGATGCCGGAAGCTTTATTGAAATAGGTGCTTCTGTTCATGCAAGAAATACCGATTTTAACATGCCGGAGAAACAGACACCGGCAGATGGCGTGATTACAGGGTATGGTACAATAGACAGCAATCTTGTCTATGTGTTCAGTCAGGATGCATCTGTGATGGGCGGCGCCATTGGCGAGATGCATGCACGCAAGATTGAGAAGATGTATGAGCTGGCGATGAAGATGGGGGCGCCGGTGATCGGCATGTATGACTGCGCAGGCATGAGATTGCAGGAAGCAACAGATGCACTGGATGCGCTTGGAAGATTGTACAGGCAGCAGACAGCAGCCTCAGGCGTGATCCCACAGTATGCGGCGGTATTCGGACAGTGCGGCGGAGGTACAGCTTTGATGACAGCATTGTCTGATTTTACACTCATGGTAAAAGATCAGAGTGCACTTTTTGTGAATGCACCGAATACACTGGATGACGGATGCGGTGCAGTTGAGCGGTATGCCAAAGCAGAGTTCCAGGGCAGTGAGACAGGCAATGCGGATTTTGTGTGTGAGAGCGAAGAAGAATTGCTTGCACAGCTCCGGGAACTTGTGCTGATGCTTCCGTTTAATCAGGAAGATGTTCTGGATTATGATGTGTGTGAAGATGATCTGAACAGAAAGATTGAAGATTATTCACAGACTGCAGATACAGCACAGGTGCTGAGGGCAATAACTGATTCTGGCAGATACGTGGAAGTGACGGCAGGTTATGCCAGAGAGATGGTAACTGCTTTTATTAAACTGAACGGACTGACTGTGGGTGCCGTTGCCAACAGAAGTGCTGTTTATGATGAGAATGGCGAAGAGGCAGCGTTATTGAATGATAAGCTGACAACCGAGGGACTTCAGAAAGCTTCTGATTTTATCCGTTTCTGTGATGCTTTTTCGATTCCTGTCCTGTCACTGGTTTCAACAACCGGATTCGATACAACCGTAGCCAATGAAAAGAATGCGGCAAGAGAAGCAGCAAGATTGATCCATACTTTTGCAGATACAACTGCACCGAAGGTGACATTGCTGACAGGTGCAGCCTATGGCAGTGCTTATCTGACCATGAATTCAGGCCATATTGGGGCAGATCTTGTCTATGCATGGCCGACATCGTCTGTTGGCATGATGCCGGCAGAGAATGCAGTGAAGATTATTTACAGTGACGAGATCAACGCTTCTGAGGATGCACAGAGATTGATCGCTGAGAAAGCTGCCGTTTATTCAGAACTTCAGACAAGTCCTGAATCAGCTGCGGGAAGAGGCTATGTGGATGCGATCATTGAACCGGCGTGCACAAGACAGCATTTGATTGCAGCATTTGAGATGCTTTATTCAAAGAGAGCTGTAAGACCTGCTAAGAAGCACAGCACGCTTTAATTTGGAGGCGCTGAACTTATGAAGAAGAAATTGATGGCCTGTGCGGCCTTTTTGATGCCGGTGCTGACATTGACAGGCTGTGGCTCACAGTTTGGAGATAAGATGGCGAAAGCCGGAATGAATACATTGATGGGTATGGGAACAGTCTTTGTTGTTCTGATATTCATTGCGTTTCTTATATCAAGATTTAAGTATATCAGTCAGCTGGAGAACTGGTTCAAGAACCGTAAGATAAAGGAGAAAACGGCAGTATCGGAGGAAACAGCTGCCAAAGAACCGGATGCGATTGAAGAAGCAGCTGATGAGACGGATGATCTTGCGCTTGTGGCGGTGATCACAGCTGCACTGGCAGCGTCTCTTGAGACATCACCGGACAAACTGATCGTCCGTTCAATACGAAGAAAGAATACGAACCGCTGGTAGGAGGATAAGATTATGAAGAACTATATTGTGACCGTTAATGGTGTCAGTTATGAAGTTTCCGTTGAAGAAGTTGGTGAAGGTGCAGCACCGGCAGCGGCCCCTGTAAAGGCAGCCCCTGTGAAAGCAGCAGCTCCTGTTAAGAAGGCACCGGCAGCATCCGGGGCAGCGGGTGCTGTGAAAGTATCTGCGCCAATGCCGGGTAAGATCATTGCTGTGAAGAAAGATGCCGGCGCTGCCGTGAAGAAAGGTGAAGTGATCCTTGTACTTGAAGCAATGAAGATGGAGAATGAAATTGTTGCGCCTCAGGATGGTACAGTTGCATCTGTGAATGTTGCAGCCGGTGATGCGGTTGAAGCAGGAGATGTTCTCGCAACGATGAATTAATAGTTGCTGGTTGGTTAATTCATCTGTACGGGAGGCTTCAATATGGATTACATTTTTACAACATTAGGAAATCTCGTCCATCAGACTGCATTTTTTAATCTGACGGTGGGAAATTTTATCATGATATTTGTGGCATGCTTTTTCCTGTATCTGGCCATTGGACGCGGTTATGAGCCGCTGCTTCTTGTGCCGATCGCATTTGGTATGCTTCTGGTCAATCTGTACCCGGATATCATGAAAACTGTGGAAGAGGCCGCTGCGGATGGCAGTACATCAGCGGGTCTTCTGCATTATTTCTTCCTTGGGGATGAGTGGGGCATATGGCCGTCACTGATTTTCCTTGGTGTCGGCGCCATGACAGATTTTGGGCCGCTGATCGCCAATCCTGCCAGCTTTCTTCTGGGAGCA
>JBNMJG010000161.1:0-3825 GCA_050873705.1 Coprococcus sp.
TCCACAACCTCTCCGTTTTCATTAAGTCGGATAGCCTTACTGTCCTGTCCCCCGATGTCAAGGATCGTCCGGACATTCGGATTAAAGTAATGGGCGCCTCGTCCATGGCAGCTGATCTCCGTGACATTTTCATCAGCAAAAGGAATGCTGACACGACCGTATCCCGTGGAGACGATCAATGCGATATCTTCGCGTCTTAATCCTGCACGTTCAAGAATCTCACCCAGGATCCGCTCTGCACTTTCTCCGCTTTTCGCACCCGTGCGAACCACATCGAAGGCAACGATTTCTCTATTCTCATTCAAAATAACAGCATTCGTCGACGTTGAACCGCTGTCTATACCAAGTACATACATTTTTCCATCCTCCGCTTTTTTCAGACTCTTTTTGCCAAGCGATGCACCCTTTGCAATTTTTAAAGATTCAATAAAGGCTTCAACTCTTGTTCGTATCTGCCCTTCACACTGTTTTGTCGCATCCGTCTCCACCATCAACATCGGAATATCCAGGCGATGTTTCAGATCCGTATATTCATAGGCATAATTATCACAGAACTGTACCGTATGATAGAGAATGCCATCCAGACGGTCTTTAAACCCTTCCATATAATTCTCTCTGTTAACCGCCTTAACCATACGAAGGCACGGCACCTGATTCAACAGCTGCCAGGCATATGCCTGCATTAAATGTTCCGGCTCCACATGAAATTCCCGTTTCAGTCCTGTACAGGTCATATCAAACAAAATATCCACGCCCCTGTTTTCCAACAGGTCAATGATGCCTTTACTGCAGCGGGCACCCATCAATCCTATATGCACAGAAGCCTTATTTTTTGGCGCCGTTCGAAGATTCTGTCCTGCTTCGCGGCGCTCCAGAAATTGTTTTAACCTGGCCTCATCAAAAGTTTTGCCGGAAAATGTTTCATAGGCATGTACCATATCCAAAATATTCTTCGCATACATTTCCGTTGAAAAATCATTCACTTTTCTCGGCACATCCAGAAGATAAAGGAACTTATCCGGACATTGTTGTTTTAAAACATCATATAATCTTCGAATACTGTCACAGCATGTGGTCAGCACAACCCCTTCGTAATCACCTGCCAGCACATCCTCCAGCACAGACTTTGTAAAAGAGCAGATATTGGGATGCATCAATGTATCCGCCTGATTAAAATTCGTTACCTCCGGCTGGATCCGTCCGATTTCAACGTCCATTGCCTCAAAAACTTCCACCGGTGTATACTTACATACATATCCAATCATCAGTCTTTATCCTCCTCAATATTGTCAAGCAGCTCCAGAAATGCCTGCAGACGCGTCTTAATCTGTCCGTCATGGCTGTTTCTTCGATCCAGGGCATCCCCGTCAAGAATCAGCATCGGTACATTTTCTTCACGCATTGCCTCCTTCAAAAGCATCACACCGCCGGAAGACTGTTTGCATCCCCAATGGCAGAAATGGATCACTGCATCCGACTGAAATTCCTTTACAAGCTGTCGGACCATCTCAACTTTTCTCTCATAAGGGCCATTATAAATATTCAGGATCATCTTTTTAGCCAATGCTTCCAAGGGATGTTCTTCATCCAAAGGTTCCATATAATCCAGATTCAGATCGCAGGCCTGAATGTAATATTTTTCCTGATAATTCATATACTGCTGCAGCGTCTCCTGATAATAAGGCATTAAATGTACCCAGAGAATACCTTTGCCGTTAAATTCCGGATAAGTTTTCACATCCTCAGCCAGACACCGGAAAAAATTCAGTGTTTCCTGTGTTCCGATATTCAAATGCGATGCAAACAGCATATACAGATCCAATGTCATTGTATTCGGATAATATCTATGCTTCTGCTCCTTCAAAAACGACTTATAACATTCTTTTGACTCATTCTCACGCCGAATGGCTGCTTTCAGATCATTCATATCCAGTTTCTGTCCGGTCTTCTGCTCCAGAAACCCGATCAGTTCCTGAAGCTGGTCAACGACGTACCGCTCTGCCTCAGGCGAATATGTATTCGGGATATCCAGCACATAGCTTTCCACCTGATGCTTGGACTGCATATGACGAAATGTATTAATATTGCCGTCACAGATCATAGATGTCGTCACAGACATAGCTGCCTTCGGCAAAACGCCCGAATCAACACCGCCGATGAAATTTTTATGATATGAACAAAGTGTTGTCGCAATTCCCTCATTCTGGGCATAATCAATCAGATAATCTTCTATTTTAAACCCGGACATAAAAGAAGAAAGACATTCCATAGAAACACACTGAAGACCAAAACACTGCATAATCTCCACCGGAGCAAAAATATTTGTCCAACAGGATTTCTCCGGATGATCCAGCGCCTTCAGTACACTTTCCATAGCCAGATGTGTCAGCATGCGAAAAGCTTTCGGCATCTCTTTATTCGGAAGCAGCTTCGTTCTGGCATTCTCCGCCCGAAGCCCCAGCCGGATCATGGAACGTGCACGCTCAGGCTTCACGCCCGCTTTATCTTTAATCAATTCTCCATACTTTTTAACGTAATCCATACAAACTCCTTTGATATCCTTTGATATTAAAAGTAAAAATACTTTTCATATGGTAGCATGTTCACCAAGTAAAGTCAATGGCGCAAAAGGATGCCTGTGATTGACGTTTCTGTCAATCACAGGCACCCTGTCACTTTTCATCTATTCTGTTGAATCTACAGGATTAAGCCGCTTTTTCCTCAATAAGTGCCGCAATGGCTTCTTCCAGTGTACCGCCTTCAATTGCCAGCGGAACTCCCGGTGTCGTCGTCATGCTGATGCCGCAGCCTTTTGTCTGAAGCCACTGACAATCTCTTTCAAGTCTATCCGCATCCAGTGCCAGAATATCCAGAACCATCCTTGCCTTATTTCCTTCTGTCTCAACATAATCCGTATATTCTGCCTGTTTCACTTCAACACTTTCACCGGTTGTCACATCGAGCTTCATGCCGGAATAAACAGGGATCATCTTCACATTTTCACACTCACTGAGCATCCTTCTGTACTCTCTCTCTGACTTTCTCAATTCATCTGTCTGGGCTCTGAACTTCTTCAGCGTCTCCATATCATCCAGATTATTGTA
The DNA here is from genome assembly GCA_050873705.1 of Coprococcus sp. Classification (GTDB taxonomy): domain Bacteria; phylum Bacillota; class Clostridia; order Lachnospirales; family Lachnospiraceae; genus Coprococcus_A. The sequence goes on from JBNMJG010000161.1 coordinate 3,105, forward strand.
TCTGTCATCCTGTGTTCTCTTGTGGATTTCTTCCCTTGCAACCTTCAGATTCATCTTGATTGATCTTGCTCTGATCTCATCTCTGTAAAGCTGCTTCAGATACTCCGGCTTTGTGATGAATAAAATAGAATTGCCGTCGATGAAAATACTGTCCAGTGTATTCTGACCTGTTAACATATTATTCACTGCTATATTCTGTAAATTGACTTTAATCATAATCGTACCTCCCGCACTTACTACATTTGATTATTATTCAGTAGATATTGCATAGAAGTAATGGCCGTTACTTATGTATTTTTTTCTGTACAATCATTATAGCACGATTCAAGAAGGATGGAACACCCAATTTGCCCAAATCAGACACGACTCCCAATGTGTCTATTGTTGACATCTAATCCAACAATGTACTTATATTTGTACAATTAGCTTCATGTTTATTTCCCTTTGAATGTTACATAAAACAAATTAAACCACAGCAAAATCAAGATTTTGCCATGGTTTATGTATCATATTATCCCGACAAACTTTTACCAGAATTGTCTATAAAGCGGACATTCTGTGGGATTTGTAACAAAATTCACACTTAATTATTTCCGGACATGAAAAAAGCACCGCCCCCGCAGCTCCTACGTCTGCAAAAACAGTGCTTTTGATGCGCCTTCAGGGGCTCGAACCCTGGACACCCTGATTAAGAGTCAGGTGCTCTACCAACTGAGCTAAA
>JBNMJG010000162.1:0-3816 GCA_050873705.1 Coprococcus sp.
AACATGATCTGTCGGCAGGAATTTTGCAGCAATCCTTATTACCAGCAAATTATCCAAGCTTTTCGTCAGGTCGCCCAACGATTTGATTTTGAATGGCTGATGTAGATTTTACTGCATCAGCTATTTTTTTACTCAAAACATCATTTTTATTAATATTATATACGTATAAAAACAATTATACAAATGATATATTCTGTGTTATCATCATGGCATAGCCATTCAGTTATGCATATCCCTCCCCGTGATTTAAATTATGGTGTATGACTGAATGGCTATTGGTTAATAAAGAGAAAACACATTCTGTTTCATGTACAGTATTTTAAATGCAAATTTTTAAAGAAAGAAGGAATCTATTTATGACAAGCCCTGCTGCCAACGCCAATCCATCCTCTGTCTCCGGCAAATTGCATTATGCATGGATCATCTGTGCTGTCTGCACAATGGTTCTCTTTTGCAATCTCGGACTGACAGCCACCGGCTTCGCGCCCTATCAGCCTTTCCTCATCAGTACTGCCGGGCTGACAAATACACAGGTATCCAGCATCGGTACACTAAGAAGTTTATTCGGTGCTATCTGTATGCTTGTAATCACAAAAGCAATCAGACGCTTTGGCATTCGTCGACTGGTACCTATTTCCATGTTAATTACAACCATGGCTTTTGTTGTTTACGGTTATGCAGGCAGTTATACCGGCTATTGCATTGCTGCCATTCTGACAGGCTGTGCCTATGGTATCGGCGGCAATATCTGTATCTCCGTTCTGATTTCCAGATGGTTTCACACTCACCAGGGACTGGCCCTGGGTGTCTGCATGGCTTCCACCGGTTTTTCGGCTTTTGTTGCTTCTCCGATCATCACAAAACTGATTATGAACTATTCCCTGCGCACAGCTTTTCATGTTGAAGCCGCGTTTATATTTGTTATCGGACTCATTGTCACCTTCCTGATTCGTGAAACACCAAAGGATATGCAGCTTCTTCCTTTGGGTGAAGGCGGCAGCGTAAAACAGAAAATCAACCCTTATGCCTCCAAAAATCCGCCTCATCATTTGTTTATCATGGCTTGTCTTTCTATTTTTATTATTGGTGCAACCTGCAACAATCTGGCTTATCATTATTCTGTACTTTACCAGAGCAACGGTTTTTCATCCCTCCAGATTGCCACACTGGTTTCCATTTTCGGGCTGTCCCTGGCCGCAGGAAAATGTATCTATGGCGAACTTTGCGACCGACTCGGCATTTTTTATTCCACGATGATCGTTTATGCCATCCAGCTTGGTGGTATCGTCCTGTGCTGTCTCGCTCCTCTCGGAAGTATGGCACTTGCCTGTGCCTCTGTTCTGCTGATGGGCTTTGGCAGCTGCGTCGGTTCCGTTACTATTTCTACTTACGCCATCGCCATTTCAACTGAAGAAGCTTATCCCAGTGTTCTCTCCCGCTTCCAGCTTCTCAGTATGCTTGGCACCCTGATTTTCGGTGTTATGCCGGGAATGATCGCCGATGCAACCGGAAGTTATATCCCGGCATTCATCCTACTGTTTATACTGACGTTCTATGCGGCAGTATCATTGCTGGTCATTTATAAAAAGATTCAGAAATAGAAAACTCCGATAAACTTTCACATATCGAAAGTTTATCGGAGTTTTTCTATAGTTCAGTTCTTCCTTCCAATGCCCTCAGCAGCGTCACTTCATCAATGTACTCCAAATCTCCGCCTACCGGCACACCGCTGGCGATTCTTGTCACCTTAATGCCCGTCGGCTTGATTAATTTGCTGATATACATGGCTGTTGTCTCACCTTCAAGGGTGGAATTGGTCGCTATGATCACTTCCGTCACATCTCCTTGAAGTCTTGTCATCAATTCCTTCAGGCGGATATCTGAAGGACCGATACCGAGCATCGGCGAGATAGCGCCATGAAGGACATGGTAAACCCCTTCATACTTCTGGGTTTTCTCATAAGCTGCCAGGTCCCTCGGTGTCTCCACAACCATGATCACATGATGGTCACGCTTCGGGTTTGCGCAGATCGGACACAGCTCACTATCTGTCAGATTCCAGCAGCAGCTGCAATACCGGATCTTCTCTCTGGCAGAAACAATGGTTCCTGCCAGATTCTGTACCTGATCTTTTGGCATATTAATGATATGAAACGCCAGTCTCTGTGCGGATTTGGCACCGATTCCCGGCAGCTTCGATAATTCCTCAATCAGCTTATTAATCTGATTGCTGTAAGCATCCATTAAAATCCAAAGCCTCCGCCAAGGCCGCCTGTGATCTTCGCCATTGATGACTGAGAAACTTCATCCATTTTGCGAAGTGCTTCGTTGGCTGCTGCCATAATGAGATCTTCCAGCATCTCTACATCATCCGGATCAACAACTTCAGGGTCAATTGTTACAGCAACAATTTCCTTCTTGCCGGAAACCTTGACTTTTACGGCACCGCCGCCTGCTGCTGCTTCAACTTCCTTCTCTTCCAGCTCTTTCTGAGCCTCTTCCATCTGACGCTGCATCTTCTGTGCCTGCTTCATTAAATTGTTCATATTGCCAGGCATACCACCTGGGAAACCGCCTCTTTTAGCCATTGTTTTTCCTCCTGTTATAAAAAATATACATGTAACTATTTATATTTATATATGAATGAATCAGCATTCTCTCCGATTATCTCACAAATAACCGAACTGCGCTATACTAATCCTCATAAACAATATCAATTCCCTGAAAAGCCTGTACCGGATCAATAAACTGACTACTATTGTTCTCTCCTTTGTTCGGCTGTACCGGATTGACTTTCACCTGCTTGCCAACGCGCTCACTGAGGGCATTCTCAAGAGCCTGACGATGTCCCTCTTCCGCAAAATAACCATATCGCATATCATCCGCCAGAGCAATGATGAGCTGGTTATCCGGCCCTTCTGAAATTGCTGCGCCTTTGAGCATCAGCGCCATGCTCGGTGTCAGATCATCTGTCATCTGCTTCCAACGGTCAATGATCATCCTCAGATCCTCCGATACCGCTTTCTGTTCCGGCTGGGCAAAAGTATCTGTCCCCTGCTGACCGCCTGATATTCCTTCCAGATTGCCGCCTGCAATATCAGCGCCTGACGCCTGTGAAGCCACCACAATACCATTGGCCACCTTCTGTTCAAGTATAGCCAACCTATTCAGGACTGCATCCAGATTTCGTTCCATGGCCGGATGGCAGAGCTTGATCAATGCCACCTCTACCAGCACACGCTTCTGTGTTGAATAGCGCACCTGACCTGAAAGATCTGAGAAAATCCGGATATACCGCATCAGCACAGACGCATCTATACCTGATGCCTCCTGCCGCATGACTTCAAGCTGCTCTGCAGATGCCTCCACCAGATCTGTCAGATCTCCGGAGCTCTGTACCATCAGAAGATTTCTCAGGTACCATGTAAAATCCACCACAAACTGTGTCAGATCACGTCCCTGCATAACAATCTCATCTACAAGATGAACGACGCCTGAAACCTCCTGACTGCAGATACTTTTCAGCAGGCTGCCGAAAACAGATGTATCCACTGCTCCAAGCACATCCAGCACATTCTCATACTTCAGCTTCTGCCCAATATAAAAGGCATTGCACTGATCCAGAAGACTCAGGGCATCACGCATGGAACCGTCCGCCATTCTGGCTACATATGCCAATGCTGCATCCTCTGCATCAATCCCTTCCGCATCCGCCAGTTCTCTCAGTCGTTCCGCAATGGTTCCTGTGGAAATTCGCCTGAAATCATATCGCTGACATCTGGAAAGAATGGTAATCGGAATCTTGTGCGCCTCTGT
>JBNMJG010000163.1:0-3802 GCA_050873705.1 Coprococcus sp.
GTGACCACATTATGCCCGTGCCTCATCAGAAGGTTGCGGATGTTGATGCCATCCTTCTGGCTTGAAAAGGCAACGATAATATTAACCACTTTTTTCCACCTCCATTAATGATCCATCAAGAAGGGGAAAAAATTAAATTTTGTACAGATACTGGTCAATCTCCCAGTTTGTGATCTGTCTGCGGTATTCATCCCATTCTGCATATTTTGCTTCGATGTATTTGCTGCTGGCATGTTTGCCCAGAGCATCACAGATATACTGATCGGCCTCCAGCTCTTTGACTGCATCGAAAAGATTCAGCGGCAGTTCTTCAATGCCTTCTGCTGCTTTTTCTTCTGCTGTCATCTCAAAAATATTCTTGTCCACATTCGGCATCGGCATTTTCTTTTCTTTCAGGCCATCCAAACCGGCTGCCAGGCATGCTGCCAGTACAAGATAAGGGTTGTCGGCCGGATCAGGACTTCTGAGTTCAATACGACGTCCGGTGCCTCGGGTTGCCGGAATACGGATCAGCGGGCTTCTGTTGATGGAAGACCAGGCAATATGCACCGGTGCCTCATAACCCGGCACAAGGCGCTTATAGGAATTGACCAACGGATTCGTCAAGGCCATCAGACCTTTGGCATGCTTTAACAGACCTGCCAGGAAATAATAGGCTTCTTTGCTGAGACCATTCTCATCATTCGGATCACCAAAAATATTGTTGCCGTCCTTGTCATCCAGTGACATATTGATATGCATGCCGGAACCAGGCACACCATAAACAGGCTTCGGCATAAAGGATGCATGAAGGCCATGGCGTTTCGCAATGGATTTGACAACCAGCTTGAAGGTTTCAATATTGTCCGCTGTATGAAGGGCATCCGTATACTTAAAGTCGATCTCATGCTGTGCCGGTGCCACTTCATGATGGGATGCCTCGATTTCAAATCCCATTTCCTCAAGGGTCAGCACCATATCACGTCTTGCATTTTCACCAAGGTCGATTGGACCAAGATCAAAATAACCGCCTTTTTCATGGGTTTCTGTCGTCGGCATACCATAATCATCTGTATGGAAAAGGAAGAATTCCAGTTCAGGGCCGACATTGAATGTATAGCCCATTGCATCGGCCTCTTCGATCACTTTCTTTAAAATATAACGTGGATCCCCCTCAAAAGGTTCACCGTTCGGTTTGTAAACATCACAGATCAGACGTGCCACCTTGCCCTGCTGCGGACGCCACGGAAAGATCTCAAATGTATTCAGGTCAGGTACCAGATACATATCGGATTCTTCAATTCTGGCAAAGCCTTCAATCGAAGAGCCATCAAACATACAGCCATTGTCCAGTACTTTTTCAATCTGACTGGCTGTGATCGCCACATTCTTCAATGCTCCGAAAATATCCGTAAACTGAAGACGGATAAATTCAACATCATCATCTTCCACCATCTGAATAATGTCTTTTTTGGTATATTTTGCCATTACGCTCTCTCCTTATATCCATAATACAAACTAAAAATATTGCGCCATTTTCATCATAACCATTCTCAATTCCACTATATCAACAATCATAGATTGTTGTCAATAGCAGTACCGAGTGAAACTCGCTTAGCAGGTTTCACTCGGTATCGCGATATTCGTCAAGTCCTCATGCAAGCATGGGCTTTGACTCATTATCCGCGTAAAAAAGACCGCAAAAGGGCAGAGAGTTTTCACTCTCCTTTACTGCCCCCTTGCAGTCTTTTCCATATATTGTATTTAGTTTAGCATACTTTTTTGCAATTGACCAGCATGAATCTTTTCATCCCGTCAAAAACATCAGAAACTTTTAGATTTCTGCGATATCAATCACGGAAAGTGTCTCCATATTGGCATTTTCAAGACTTGTTACCAGTGCTGCCGCTGTATCCAGGGATGTCAGACATGTGCATCCTGTCTCAATGGCATTTCGACGGATCAGGAAACCGTCTCTGCTCTTGTCACGGCCCTGTGTCGGTGTATCGATAACAAGATCAACTTCACCGGCGAGGATCAGATCCAGCGCATTTGGTGAGCCTGCAGAAATCTTCTTGATCTTGATGGCAGGAATGCCGTTCTCAATCAGCTTATCTGCTGTGCTGCGGGTTGCATAAATAGTGTAGCCCAGCTTCTGGAAACGAGCTGCGATCGGTACTAATTCATCCTTATCCGCATCATTGACTGTACAGATCATCTTCTTTGTACGCGGCAGATTGATGCCGGCACCGATAAATGATTTGTACAGGGCTTCCTCAAATGTCTTGGCAATACCAAGGACTTCGCCCGTTGACTTCATTTCAGGTCCAAGGCTTGTCTCGGCACCACGCAGTTTCTCGAATGAGAATACCGGCTGTTTGATGGCAATATAATCTGCTTTCTTCTGAAGACCCGGCTCATAACCAAGCTCTCTGATTGTCTTGCCCACGATACATTTTGATGCAATATCGACAATCGGAATACCTGTTACCTTGCTGATATAAGGTACCGTACGGCTTGAACGAGGGTTCACTTCGATAACATAAACCTCTTCATGATATACAATAAACTGAATATTCAGAAGACCTTTGACATGCAGACCTTTCGCCAGTTTTGCTGTGTAGTCTTCGATCTTATCAATAACGGCATCGCTCAAATGCTGTGCAGGATAGATGGAAATACTGTCACCGCTGTGGATACCGGCTCTCTCGATATGTTCCATGATACCAGGGATCAGGACATCTTTGCCGTCGCAGACACCATCCACTTCGACTTCCTTGCCCATCAGATACTTATCGATCAGGATCGGATGTTCCTGAACTGTCTGATTGATAATATTCATAAATTCAACAATATCGCCGTCATTAACTGCAATCTGCATACCCTGTCCGCCGAGAACATAGGAAGGACGGATCAGTACCGGATAACCCAGATGGTTGGCTGCCTTCAATGCCTCTTCTGTTGTGAAGACTGTTGTGCCTGCAGGTCTCGGGATCTTGCACTTCTCAAGGATTTCATCAAACAGCTCTCTGTCTTCGGCTGCATCCACATCTTCTGCCTGTGTACCGTAAATCGGCACACCCATCTTCATGATGGCCTGTGTCAGTTTAATGGCTGTCTGGCCGCCGAACTGAACAACCGCACCGTCCGGATGCTCCAAACGAACGATATTCTCCACATCTTCAGGTGTTAATGGTTCGAAATACAGTTTATCTGCAATATCAAAGTCCGTGCTGACTGTTTCCGGGTTGTTGTTGACAATAATCGTCTCATAACCGCAGTCTGCGAATGCCCATACACTGTGAACGGAGCAGTAGTCGAACTCGATACCCTGACCGATACGGATTGGTCCTGAACCCAGTACAAGGACTTTCTTACGCATCTTCTCGCCGACTTCAACTTCATTCTCACTGCCGAAGCATGAATAATAATATGGTGTTTCGGATTCAAACTCAGCTGCACATGTATCAACCATCTTGAATGCTGCAACAATATCATTTCTGTAACGGTAAGCTTTCACTTCTGCTTCAGACTGATGTGTAAACTCTGCAATAGCCTTATCAGGGAATTCCATACGCTTTGCTTCTTTCATCAGTTCAACAGACATTGGCTCTGTTTTCAGACGCTGTTCCATCTTGACAAGGTTGGCGATCTTATCCAGGAACCAGAGATCGATCTTATTGATGGCATGGATTTCTTCCAATGTATAACCACGACGAATAGCTTCTGCGATGCAGAAAAGACGTTTGTCATCAATTCTATATAAATGTTTTTTCAGTTCTTCATCTGTCAGCTCATGATATTTGCCGTAATCCAGGCTGTA
>JBNMJG010000164.1:0-3798 GCA_050873705.1 Coprococcus sp.
ATCATATAGTATCAGTCGTCATATTTCTTCGAAGAATTTAGAGTGGCAAAGAACAGGATATTGATTATAATTAAGTGCAAATAATAAAGAAAGGGGCACTTGATTATGAAAGAATGGATGATTTCACAGGGATGGCCATTGTATGTTATGTTGGGGATGACAGTATTCGGCATGATTGGCAGTATATTAAGCCGGATATTTTATGGAAGATTGGCAAGAGAGGCACAGCTGTGCGGGACATCGGATTATCCGATGCTGCATTATATCCGACAGAAGTACAGCAGCTATTATAAGCTTGGCATGCGTCCGGTGAATGCAGATGCGTTGGTCAGGCGTTATCTTGCGTTACATAGAGTGGGTGCGCTGTCTCTGTATAGCTGGCCGGGAATCCGTACGCTGATGATGGGAGCCATTATGATGGTCGGCCTTATCAATGGTCTTTATCAATATCAGACAACAATGCAGGCCGCGTCTTTGATTACAGATATCGGCGTGAGCCTTATTTTGTCATTGGGGTTGTGGATGACAGGCCAATTGCTTAGTGTACAGAGATTGAAAGTTATTACGGAGAATGCAATTTGCGATTACCTTGAAAATTATCTGAAGAGCAAGCTGGATGGGGAGTATGGCTATGGCAGGCAGATAGAGACGCCGGATCATTATGCGCGGGCTTTGAAAGAAACTGCGGCCTCGAGGCCGGGGGTCGGAATACGTTCTAAGTCTGTACGAAGAATGGAATCAGAGCGGTCCAACAGTGAAGTAGATGCCAAGATTGTTGAAGATGTGCTCAAAGAGTTCCTGTGCTGAAAAAGTGGGTTAAATTGTTGATAAATAGCGCCTGATTTGGTATGATGAATGCAGGACTAAAATAAATCTGATATAGATAAAAGTGGAGGAATTAAAATGGCAAATAGAGTTACATTTGATTATTCAAAGACTGCCGGATATATTAGTGAAGGCGAGATAACATCCATGAAACGGATTGCAGAGGATGCGAAGAAATTGCTTCTGAGCCGTGAGGGTGAAGGCAACGATTTCCTTGGATGGATTGATCTCCCGGTTGATTATGACAAGGAAGAATTTGCACGTATTCAGAAGGCAGCTGCAAAGATCCAGAGTGATTCAGATGTTCTGCTTGTCATCGGCATCGGCGGTTCATATCTTGGTGCAAGAGCTGCCAATGAATTCCTTGGACATAATTTCTATAATATCATTCCAAAGTCCATGAGAAAGACACCGGAGATTTATTACTGCGGCAACAATTTAAGCAGTGCATATATCAAAGGGCTGATGGATGTGATCGGTGACAGAGATTTCTCTATCAATATGATCTCCAAATCCGGTACAACAACTGAACCTGCAGTCGCTTTCCGTGTTTTCAAGAAGATGCTTGAAGAAAAATACGGCAAGGAAGAAGCAGCAAAGAGAATTTATTGCACTACAGATAAAGCCAGAGGCGCACTGAAGAGCCTTGCAACAGAAGAAGGATATGAATCCTTTATTGTTCCCGATGATGTGGGCGGACGTTTTTCTGTTCTTACTGCAGTGGGTCTTCTTCCGATCGCAGTCAGCGGTGCGGATATTGAGCAGTTGATGGCAGGTGCTGCATCTATGAGAAAGATTTGTCTTGAGAATGCTTTCGAAGAGAATGATGCACTTCAGTATGCTGCTGTTAGAAATATTCTTCTGAGGAAAGGCAAGAGTATTGAGATCACAGCCAGCTATGAGCCATCTGTTCAGTATATCGGTGAATGGTGGAAACAGTTATATGGAGAAAGTGAAGGCAAGGATTTGAAGGGAATCTTCCCGGCATCTGTGACATTGACTGCAGATCTGCATTCTATGGGCCAGTTTATTCAGGATGGATCACGTCTGATGTTTGAGACAGTGCTTTCTGTTGAGGATCCGGGAGCAGAAATCATTATAGAGAAAGAAGACGTAGATCTGGATGGTCTTAATTATCTGGCAGGCAAGTCTGTAGACTTTATTAATAAGAGTGCAATGAACGGTACGATTTTAGCACATACAGATGGACAGGTACCGAACCTGATGGTGAAGATACCGGCACAGAATGAATTTTATCTTGGTGAATTATTCTATTTTTATGAATTTGCCTGCGGTGTCAGTGGTTATATTCTTGGGGTTAATCCATTTAACCAGCCTGGTGTTGAAAGCTACAAGAAGAATATGTTTGCATTGCTGGGCAAGCCGGGTTATGAGGACATGACAGAAGCTTTATTAAAGAGATTATAAATCATCTAAGGGGCGCAGGGAACATTTCTCTGTGCTCTTTTTGTGAATGCATATGGGTGTGAAATATTAGGAGGATCAAATGAAGAAACTAATAAAAAACGGTACAATCGTATTGGAAGATAAAGTCATTCAGGGGGATTTGCTGATCGAGGATGAAGTCATTGCGGCAATTGGACAGAATCAGGAGGCAGATGGCGGACAGGTCATTGACGCAACCGGCATGGTGGTACTGCCGGGGGGCATTGATGTGCACACACATTTTAATATTGATGTGGGGGTACGATCTGTAGATGATTTTAGTACAGGAACAATTGCGGCAGCATTTGGCGGTACGACAACAATTGTGGATCATATGGGATTTGGGCCGAAAGGATGTAATCTGCATCATCAGCTTGGTGTCTATAAAGGTTATACCAATGGCAAATGTGTGACAGATTATGGTATTCACGGTGTGTTCCAGGATATTAATGAAGATATTCTGAAAGAAACAGAAGTGATGATGGAAGATGGCGTTTCCAGTTTTAAAATGTACCTGACATATGATTATAAACTGGAAGATTCTGATACATTGAAAGTATTGCAGAAGCTGAAAGAAATCGGAGGCATCACCACTGTTCATTGTGAAAATGATGCCATCATCCATTATCTTCGGGACAAATTTGTTTCCGAGGGCAAGAAAGCGGCGAAATATCATCCGCAGTCCAGACCGCCCTATTGTGAGGCAGAAGCGGTAGACCGTATGATTTCATTGGCCAAAGCAGCCGGAAAGGCACCGCTTTATATTGTGCATGTCTCTGCAAAAGAAAGCGTTGATCTCATCAGAGAAGCGAGAAAAGCAGGGGATACTGTCTTTGGAGAAACCTGTCCGCAGTATCTTGTGTTGGATGAAAGCCGTTATGATGACCCTGAAGAAGGTCTGAAATTTATCTTAAGTCCGCCGCTTCGTGCCAAGGAGCATCAGGCAGCTATCTGGGAAGGCATCAAAGACGGTACTTTGCAGGTAATTGCAACGGATCATTGCAGCTTTGATTATCATGGTGATAAGCAGAATGGCAAAGATGATTTTACAAAATGCCCGAATGGGGCACCCGGGGTTGAGACCAGAATGCCGATTGTCTTTTCTGAGGGAGTATCCAAAGGAAGACTGAGCCTGAATGAGTTTGCTGCTGTTACAAGTACAAACCCGGCCAAAATATTCGGTATGTATCCGAAGAAAGGTGTTCTGGCCGTCGGCAGTGATGCGGATGTTGTTCTGATGGATCCGGATATGGAAGTAACGATTACAAAGAATATTCTGCATGAAAATGTTGATTATACGCCGTATGAAGGCATAAAAGTTAAAGGATGGCCTGTGATGACGATGGTGCGCGGACAGGCCGTTGTTGAAAATGAAAGGCTGCAGGTTCCGCTTGGATTTGGCCGTTATATTTACAGAAAACCGGTTCAATATACGGAATTGTTAAAATAAAGGCCAGACCTTTTCAAAAATTATAGAAGGATTAAAGCTACCGATAAATCATCAGTGTGCGCCAAGTGCAGTAATGG
>JBNMJG010000165.1:0-3786 GCA_050873705.1 Coprococcus sp.
CATTGACCGTACAGGATTATTTTGATGAGAATGCGGAAAACAACGTAGCCATAGAGAAGGGCAATCTTCCATTGGCGTGGTATGTGGACTACAATTATCCGAAGTGGAATGTTGTTGAATATGCTTCTGATGAAGAGGCTGTCAAAGCGGTACGCAGCGGGGAGGCGGATTGCTTTGTAGTGGAAGTTGGGAAGCTGACAAAGTATCTTGAAGATAAAAAGTTTTACAGTGTTTATCTGACTCAGGCGGATAATAATGCTTTTGCGGTGAACAGAGAAGATACGGTCCTTTTGTCAATACTGAATAAAACCCTGCAGACAATGCCGTCATCCATGTTGACAGGGGCTTTGGCTGCCTATGAGAACAGCATGAAAAAAGTCACGGTGGTGGATTTTATCAAAAATAATCTGCTGATTGTCTCAATGGGCTGTGTCGGAATTTTCGTATTTGTTCTGTTGATTATTCTTGAATTTTTAAAGAAATCACGATCTGCAGAGACAAAAGCCAGACAGGCGGCCAGAGAATCACTGGAGTTAAATAAGCAGCTTCAGGAAAGTCATCAGGAGCTGCAGATGGCTTTGATGCGGGCGGAAAGTGCGAATGCAGCCAAAACAACTTTCCTCAATAATATGTCCCATGATATCCGTACACCAATGAATGCGATTATCGGTTTTACATCTCTGGCGGCTTCTCACGCAGATAATAAGGAAAAAGTCAAGGAGTACCTTGCTAAGATTTCCACATCCAGTGAGCATTTGCTGTCATTGATCAATGATATTCTTGATATGAGCAGAATAGAGAGCGGAAAAGTCAAAATTAATGAGAGTCCGCTGCATCTTCCGGATCTGCTGCATGACATACGAACCATTGTGCAGCCGAATATCGTTTCCAGGCAGCTGGAGTTTTTGATTGACACAGTGGATGTCAGAGATGAAGACATTATTGCGGACAAGCTGAGATTGACACAGGTTCTTCTGAATATTTTGAGCAACGGCATCAAATTTAATAAAGTAGGCGGAACCATCGGGATCAGAGTCAAACAGCTGAAATCTGCGCCGACGGGATATGGAAGCTACCAGTTTATTATCAGGGATACAGGAATCGGTATGAAACCGGAGTTTCAGAAGCATATCTTTGAATCTTTCAGCAGGGAAGAGACTTCCACTGTAAGCGGAATCCAGGGAACAGGGCTTGGTATGGCTATTACAAAGAATATTGTGGATATGATGGGCGGTACCATAACCGTAAAAAGTGAAGAAGGAAAAGGCAGTGTATTTGTTGTCAGCCTGACTTTTAAACTGAGTGACGAAGTGAAGGTATATGAAAGGCCTGAGCACCTTCAGGGATTGAAAGTACTGGTTGCGGATGATGATACAGATACATGCCTCAGTATTTCAAGCATGCTGACAGAAATCGGCATGCGTTCTGAGTGGACTGTTTCGGGAAAGGAAGCTGTTATCCGTGCGAAGCATTCCATGGAGCTTGGTGATGAGTTTTATGCGTATATCATTGACTGGCTGATGCCGGATATGAATGGCATCGAAACAGTCAGACGTATCAGGAGGGTTATCGGTGACAGTAAACCGATTATTATCCTGACAGCTTATGACTGGTCGGATATCGAAGAAGAGGCAAAAGAGGCAGGTGTTACGGCATTCTGTGAAAAACCGTTATTTATGTCGCAGCTGAGGGATATTTTGTCCAATCCTGTTCCGAAAGAGACAGTGCCGGATAAAAAGACATTTGACTGCAATGGCAAAAAAATTCTTTTGGTAGAAGATAATGAACTGAACATGGAAATTGCACAGACGCTTCTCGAAGATGCAGGATTTCTGATTGATACAGCCAATGACGGTTCAGCAGCTGTTGAAAAAATGAAGAAGGCTGTTCCGGGACAGTATGATCTGATTTTGATGGATATACAGATGCCGGTGATGAATGGATATGAAGCCGCAAAACAGATCCGTGCATTGAAAAATCGGGAAGTTGCTGCGATACCGATTATCGCAATGACGGCCAATGCCTTTGAAGAGGACAGAGAAAAGTCATATGAGGCGGGGATGAATGGCCATTTATCAAAACCAGTCAGTGCAGAAAAATTGATCGATACGATTTATGAAATGATAAAGATAAAGTAATTGCGGAGGATTGAAAATGAAACAGAATCATTCATACAGTAACGGGCAGCAAGGGGAATCAGATACTGTTTTAAAGGCACTTTCGGCCATTTATGCAGGCATAGTTCTGATCGATCTGAGGCGTGACAGTTACAGTACTATTCAGAATGTACCATATGTGGAAAATATAATTACAGGCGTTTCTTCTGCACAAAAAGCTCTCAATATTGCTGTAGAGAAAACCGTATTTGAAAATGATATCCCCGGTATGAAGAACTTTGTGAATTTGACATCCCTGCCTAAGCGAATGAAAGCAAAGCGTTTTGTGAATGTAGAGTATAACGGTCCGGTTTCGGGATGGCTGCGGGGCAGTTTCATTGAAGTTGAGCGGGATTTGCATGGAGAGCTGACAAAGGTACTTTATACTTATCAGGTGATCGAAGGAGAAAAGCGAAAAGAACTGGAAGATCTGCAGGAGATGAAGGATAATTATGCCCGGACAGAGAAAAATAACCAGGTCAAGAGAGCGTCTCTTGAAGCAGATAATAAAATGCTGACAGCGGACAACAAGACGTTGACAGCGGATAATGAAATGCTGACAGCAGACAATAGGACGTTGACAGCGGATAATGAAATGCTGACAGCAGACAATAGGACATTGACAGCGGATAATAAGATGCTGACGGATGAAAAAGAAGTGCTGACTAACGAGAAACGAATTTTGACGGATGAAAAGAAGGCACTGACAGATGAGAAGGAAGTATGGACCAATGAAAAGCGGATCCTGACAGATGAAAAGAAAGCATTGACGGACGAGAAGGAAGTGCTGACCAATGAGAAGCGAATTCTGACAGATGAAAAGAAAGTACTGACGGATGAGAATACAGAGCTGACACATGCCAAAGACGCTGTCCATTCCATTTTGAATTCCGGCTCGTATACCTGTATTTATGATGAGGACGGAAAAACACTGCTCAGCATCAAATATTCGGATGCGCTGCGCAAATTATATGGATATGAGAATCATGAAGATGCACCGGATACATGGGATATGTGGGGCAGAATTATTTATCCGGAGGATCAGGAAGCTGTTGAAGAATGTTTTCATAAAGCTTTGCAGGATTATTCCGGCAGGACGAATTATGATGTTACCTATCGCGGTGTGAGAAAAGACGGGGAGGTCCGGTGGTACAGGGCAGCCGCCTATGTGATCCGGCGGGCAGATGGGTCCCCGATCAGCTGTTATGGGCTTGTCATGGACATTGATGAACAAAAAAGGGCGCAGGATAAGATCAATGAAGCACTGAATGCGGCGGAATTGGCCAATGAGGCCAAGACCGCTTTTCTGGCCAGAATGTCCCATGATATCAGAACACCTCTGAATGGTATACAGGGGCTGCTGGAGATTAATGACAAGCATGCAGAGGACATTGCCCTTACAGGCAGAAACCGCCAGAAGGCAAAGGTGGCGGCCAATCATTTGCTTTCACTGATCAATGATGTTCTTCAACTCAGCAAGATGGAAGATCCTGAGGTGACACTGACCAGTGAACCATTTAATCTGCTTGAATTGACAGAGGATATTTTTACAATTATAGAATTGCGTGCCCATGAAAACGGGATTACGATAGAACGGCAGGATGACAGCCGGTTGAGTGATCATCCGGAG
>JBNMJG010000166.1:0-3782 GCA_050873705.1 Coprococcus sp.
ATGAGCCATGATATCCGCACACCGATCAACGGCATTATGGGTATGCTCGAAATCATCCGCAAAAACCGTTCTGACGAGAAGAAGGTTGATGATTGTCTGAATAAGATCCATCTCTCATCCAGTCATCTTCTGGCACTGATCAATGATGTACTTGATATGAGCAAACTTGAATCAGGACATGAAGATCTGGAACAGGTACCATTTGATCTGCAGGAACTGATGTCAGAAGTTTCTTCCCTTGTGGATGCCCAGCTGATTGAGCGTGGGATTACCCATCATATTCACAGAAAGAATATACAGCATACCCGACTGATGGGAAGTCCTCTTCAAATCCGCCAGATTATGCTTAATTTATTCAGCAACGCCATCAAATACAACAAGCTCGGCGGAACCATTGATACTTACGCCAGCGAAATTTCTTTTGATGATACAACTGCAGTCTATGAATTTATGATCCGGGATACAGGCATTGGTATGTCTGAGTCCTTCGTAAAGGAAAAACTGTTCCAGCCTTTTACTCAGGAAGAAACAGATGCCCGCACACAATACAAAGGCACCGGCCTTGGTATGTCCATTGTCAAAGCACTGATTGACAAAATGGGCGGAACCATTCAGGTAGAAAGTACTCTTAACGTCGGTACGACCTTCACTTTCCGACTTCCAATCCGGATTGATTCATCTTCCCAATATCCATCTCCTGAAGCAGAAAGCACTCTTCCAAAGATTCAGAAAGGGCGGGAATTGTCGGGACTTCATCTGCTGATCGTAGAAGACAATGCCATCAATATGGAGATTGCTGAATTTTATCTCGAAGATCACGGCGCCGTTGTCTCCAAAGCATGGAATGGTCAGGAGGCCATCCACCAGTTCAAAGCTTCCGAGCCCGGCAGCTTTGATGCTATATTGATGGATATCATGATGCCTGTCATGGATGGTCTTGAAGCAGCCCGGAGTATCCGCGCACTTTCAAGAAGTGATGCACCGTCCGTTGTTATTCTGGCCATGACCGCACAATGCACATCAGACAGTATCAGCCAGTGTCAGAAAGCCGGTATGAACGGTTATCTGATCAAACCCCTTGACTCAGCCAAAATGATAGAAATGATTTTACAGTCCATATAAAAATGAGCTGTCGGGCAGATATTGAACCCGACAGCTCATTTTTATATAGATCAATTTTTATTTTTTCCCTTGCAGAGGCTCGCAATAACCTCAACGGCCTTCTGAATATCCAAAGGTTTGGCCAGATGTTCGTCCATTCCTGCATCCTTGCATTTTTGTACATCCTCATCAAAAGCATTGGCCGTAACTGCAATGATCGGTATACTTACGGCATCCGGACGTTTTAAGGCTCTTATCGTCCTTGCCGCTGTCAACCCATCCATAACCGGCATCATAATATCCATTAGAATGGCATCAAATGTTCCTGGGGGATGATTTCTAAACTGATCAACAGCTTCCTGTCCATTGACAGCAGCGATGACTTCTGCCCCTTCCTCTGTCAGGAGGGTTTTCGCGATTTCCGCATTTAATTCATTATCTTCTGCCATCAGTAGATGCAGCCCCTTAATATCCGCACTTTTCTCCGAAATCTGTTGCTGCGGTTTGACAGGCGCCTCGGCGATTTCAAAAGAATCGTAAGAATGAAGGTTGAACCAACGCCTTCTTTACTTTTAATTTCAATGGTTCCGTTCATTTTTTCAATAAAACGTTTTACAATCGTCATTCCAAACCCGGTTCCGTGGTAAACGCTTCTCGCATCATGTCTCTCCTGCACAAAAGGCTCAAAAATATGATTTAAGAATTCTTCACTCATTCCGATGCCGGTATCCGAAATAATCCATCGGTACGTACAGATACCATCTTTATCTCCTAGGGACTCTACCCTGGTCATAATCTTTCCGCCGGGCCGGTTGTATTTGATGCAATTGCCGTAAATATTGAGAAAAATCTGACGCAGATGAAGCGGACTGCCGTAAATATAAGGATAAGGGATCTCTGTCTTTTCCTTCTCATAATCCCATTCAATACCCTCTTCCTCGGCCTTCCCTGCGATCATGGCTGCAATCTCGCGGGCCAGTTCCGAAAGACTGATCACTTCATGCGCCAGGATGGTCTCTCCGCCTTCCATTTTACTTACCTGAAGCACATCATTGATCAGAGAAAGCAGATGATCTGCTGAAATCTGCATTTTCTTGTGATTCTCCCGGATCAATGCTTCATCGTCCCAATGGGCCTCATCGATTTTCAGAAGCCCTATGATCCCATTGATCGGTGTCCGGATATCATGGGACATATTGGCAAGAAACCTGGTTTTGGCTTTATTGGCAGCATCTGCTTTCTCTGCCAGAACCGCCATTTCTTCTGCCCTCTGATGTTCCATCCTTGCTCTTCTTTTCTGAATATGCATCCTTCCGGTCAGGACAACAAACATAATAGCAGCCAGGGTCAGTCCTATACAGAGGGAAATCATCGGATGCATCTGCATCAGCATCAAAACAGTCAGATCTTTTGCATGATAAGACGTATACCTGTTTGAAATGTCTTCAATCAAACTCTCCGGCAGGGCATAAATTGCCTTTGTCAAAATTCCTGCCAGAGCATGATTAACCTGCGGAGATACAGCAATGTAATATTTATAGGATGTTTCTGCCAGAAGCGTATACATCAATGCACCGCTTTTTTCCTGATTGACCAGCGCCTGCGCCGTATAATAATATACAAATGCAGCATCTGCTTTTCCCTCTAAAACCGCTTTGACTGCATCCTCCCTGGTTTTACAGATCAGTTTTTTTGCATCTTTGGCATAGATGTTATCAAAAACTGCTGATTGGGCGACCGTGGAGATGACCTTAATGTCCCCGTCAAAATCCGTTCTGGTCACCTTCGCCATTCTCAATGTGAGGTAAGGCGCCGTCATGGTAAAATCCTGTTTGGCAAAATCATCTTCAGAATCCAGACGCAGGTCAATACAGAGATCGGCAATCCCGTCACTGCGCTGCTTTAAATATTCTTCTCTGGACTGACATGGAATAAATTCATATGCAATGCCTGTATAGTCTGCCAGTTCCTTGAAATAGTCAGGAAGGATCCCCTTTACTTTCCCATTCTCTACATAAGAATAAGGATAACGGGTTGGATCACACACGACTTTTAACGGAGTCCCGGAGGAACTATAATCCTGAATGATTTTTTTCTCTTCCTCAGTAAAATTCAGATTGCGGTCATTATAGTTTTCATAATAACGGTTATGCAGTTCTGTTCTCCAGTCCCCTTCTACCGCATTCATCTGGTCAATAGCATAATTGATCTTATTTAACAGCTCTGTATTCCCCTTTTTTACAATCGCATAGAATTCACTGCTGTTAAATGTTTCAATAATCCTTTCATTATGTGTCTGCCGCAGAGAACTGGTGACGACTGCATCGACAGTTTTATTTTGAAGTGCCTTCGTCATTTCCTCTGTTGTATCAAAATATACCGGCTGGTAGGTAAACCCATTTTCATCGGCAAAATACGAAAAATCATCATTTCGCGTATTGCCGTTTAAAAGTGCAACTCTCATTCCATTATAAGAGTCATAGTTATGCATAACGATGGTATTATTGTCACTGCGGATCGTTAAAATTGCACTATTTGTCCCAATTGGTCTGGAATAGTCAAACTTTTCTTCTCTTTCAGGTGTCTTTCTGGCAGAAGTCAGCAAATCAATCTCACCGTTTTCCAGCATACTCTGCATTTCTTCCCAGCTTTTCTCATATCCGATATAATCAAAATCAACA
>JBNMJG010000167.1:0-3778 GCA_050873705.1 Coprococcus sp.
AAGAAGGACTGGCTGCTTGTGCTCAGTATTTTTATGCTGATGATCGTTATAACGATCATTATGTACTTTGTGCAGTGGCAGATTTAAGCGGCGGAAACATACTGTGATATAGCTTGAAAAATATATATTTGAATGGTTGAGGTTGATGAAACTTACATAAAAAGGAGAAAAATGGACAGACAAATCATTGTGATCTGTGCCGGGGCAGCCGGGCTTAGTGCTGCGCTGTCACTGGCGGAAAAAAATATAAAAGTACTGCTTGTATCAGATCAGCCATCGGAACGGGCGCAGTCGGTGATGGCTGAGGGCGGTATGAATGCGGCTCTGGTCAGTGAAGAATCAGAGGATTCTGTGCAGAAGCATGCGGAAGAAACCCTTCAGGCAGGAAGAAATCTTGCCGACAGGCAGGCGGTGGAGGGTATGACCCAGGCGGCACCGTCGATTGTGGAAAAACTTTATTCCCAGGGCATGTCATGGACGCTTAACGAGGAAAAACAACCACAGCGGCGTGCTTTTGGCGGACAAAAATATAAGCGGACTGCTTTTGCGGCGGACAGTACCGGCAAGCAGCTGATGCATACTTTGACAGAACAGGTGCGGCGCTATGAAGCAGAAGGATGCATTGAAAGAAAAATCGGATGGCAGTTTCTGAAGCTTTTATATAGTCAGGAGAAAGCGGGGGCTGTCAGTGGATTGGCAGAGGGCGGAGCTGCAGAGCGCCGGGTCTGCGGATGTATTTTATACGATGAATTGCGGGAGCAGTGTGAAGCTGTCTATGGAGCAGGCGTGATCATTGCCAGCGGCGGTTTAAATGGATTATTCGGGAATGCAACAGGCTCTGTCAGGAATACCGGGTATGTGACAGCCAGTCTTTTTGCAGATGGTATTCCTTTTGCCAATGGCGAATTTATCCAGTATCATCCGACGACGGTCAGACTGCACGGCAAACAGATGTTGATCACAGAAGCAGCCAGAGGTGAAGGCGGACGGCTTTTTGTAGAAAGAAATGGACAGCCGTATTATTTTATGGAAGAAAAATATCCGGAGCTTGGTAATCTGATGCCGAGAGATGTGATTTCCCGGGAAGAATGGAAGCTGATGGCTGAGGGATATCATATATGGCTGGATATACGCGGGCTGGATGCAGATATTTATAAAAACCGGCTTCGCGGTGTTGTTGACGCCTGTCAGACATTTCTTGGACTGGATCCGACGAAGGAACCGATTCCGGTGGCACCGGGTATCCACTATTTTATGGGCGGTATCCGGGTGGACAGGGAACACCGGACAGCGGTCAGAGGTCTATATGCAGCCGGGGAATGTGCCTGTCAGTATCACGGGGCGAACCGGTTAGGCGGTAATTCCCTGTTAGGAGCGCTGTACGGAGGGCAGAAGGCAGCTGAATCAGCAGCCTCTGATCTGACGAGGGAAGAATTATCATCTAATGCCGGCAAAGTATCGGAACAGATGAATGTTCCTATTGTGTTTAGATCAGAAGGCGGAAATGCTGCAGATCGTATGAATCAGCTCAGGGGTATTTTGGGAGAGAGTCTGGGTATTATCCGTGATGAAAAGGAGCTTCAGAGCGGACTTGAAGCGGTTCGGAAATTATCTGAAACTGTTAAGGAAAAGGATGAGGCAGATGCTTTGATGATTGAAAATAAGCGGTTTAAAGACAGCTGCCTGCTTGGCGAGGCGATGATTTTGAGTGCTCTGGAGCGGAAGGAAAGCCGCGGAGCGCATCAGAGAAGTGATTTTCCGGAAGAACTTCCGGCCTATCAGAAAACGACATTGGCACGATATACGAAAGACGGTATTCAGATATCTTTTGAAGCCATAGATGAGAGCAATGGAGGCAATGAAGGATGGAGATAACAATAAGTGTAAAAAGACAGCATTCGGCCTCAGAAAAAGCATATATGCAGACATTTCATTATAGCGGCGACGGCAAATTGACAGTGGCGGACTGGCTGACAGAGGTGAATCAGACTGAAGCGGCCGATGAGCCGATTGCCTGGGAATGCAGCTGTCTGGAGAAAAAATGCGGAGCCTGTGCAATGGTCATCAATGGACGGCCGATGCTTGCCTGCAGCTGTTTCCTGGAGAATGCCGGGAAAAAAGGGAAGATAAGAATCGAACCTTTAAGTAAGTTCCCGATTGTCCGGGATCTGGTGACAGACAGAAAAGTTATGTTTGAAGCGCTGAAGAAAATGAAGATATGGATGAATGAGAAATCAGGGACAGATTTTTCTTTTGATTATGAATTGCAGTATCAGGCCGGCCAATGTCTGATGTGCGGCTGCTGTCTGGAAGTCTGTCCGAACTTTATGGCAGACGGAAATTTTGCCGGAGCGGCCGGAATGGTTCAGGCATATAAGACATTGGAACAAAGCGTGAGGGATGGTCATTATGATGAAATGGCTGATGCATATCGGACACACTTTTTTAAAGGGTGCGGTCAGTCATTTTCATGCAGGGATATATGTCCCGCAGGATTGCCTCTGGATGACATACAGGCCAGAGCCAATGCCTATGCTGTGTGGAAGAAGTAACGGATAAGGCAGGAATCAGAATGCATACAATACAGACAATAACATTGGAGGAAGCACAGGAGCGGCTGCTGACACATATCCATCCCGTGATGCCGGAGAAAGTCGGGCTGCTTGAGAGTATTGACAGGATTCTGGCGGAGGATGTCTATGCCGATGTCAGCCAGCCGCCTTTTGAACGTTCTGCCATGGACGGTTATGCGGTACGAAGCAGAGATCTGAAGTTGGCAGATTCTGATCATCCGATTCGCTTGAAGGTGATCGATCGTGTATGTGCCGGAGAGGTGACAGACAAAAAGGTAGAAGAAGGCGAAGCCATCCGGATCATGACCGGAGCGATGATACCGGAAGGGGCAGATTGTGTTGTCAAACAGGAAGATACGGATTACGGCGAAGAGGATGTGAAGATTTATCTGTCATTGGACAAGCATATTAATTGCTGTCCGGTGGGGGAAGATTTTCACAGAGGAGACTGTCTTGGACAGAAAGGTGAAAAAATAGATGCTTATATGATGGCTTCTATGGCTTCCGGCGGCATTGAAAAAGTATCAGTCAGAAGAAAAGTTCGGGCAGCGATCATTACAACAGGTGAAGAATTAATGATGTCCGGTCAGCCGCTGCTTCCCGGGAAAATCTATAATTCCAATCTGGCCTATCTGACGGGAAGACTCATGCAGCTGGGCTGCGATATCACAGAAGGGGGCTTTGTCGGTGATGACTCAGAAGAGATTGCTTTGGCAGTTAAGCGGTGTGCGGCACAGGCGGATGTGATCCTGACAACAGGCGGAGTGTCTGTTGGTGTCAAAGATCTGCTCCCGGAAGTTATGAAGAAACTGGGAGCAGTTATTCTGTTTCACGGCATTGACCTGAAGCCGGGGATGCCGACCATGGCATCTCTATATGATGGAAAACCGGTTATTTCATTATCCGGGAATCCATTCTCTGCATCTGCAGTATTCGAGCTGCTGATGCAGCCGCTGATACAGAAAATGACAGGAAGCAGTCGTTCGCTGCTGGTAAGAAAAGCAGCAGTTCTGGCTCATGATTATCCCGGAAACATTGGCAGTCGGAGAGTATTAAAAGCCTATGACGACGGTCATGCAGTGCATATCACCAAAGGACAGTATAACGCCCAGATGCGGCAGGGAATAGGAACCAACTGTCTCGTTGACATGCCGTCCGGCACCGGCCCATTAAAAGCAGGTGACAAAGTATATATCTGGAGTATA
>JBNMJG010000168.1:0-3776 GCA_050873705.1 Coprococcus sp.
CCATAGGGCCTTTCACAACAGATTCCTGGATACCCTTTTCAACTGCAGGGAAATAGTTTCTAGGTACAGCACCGCCCACAACGCGTTCTGCGAATACATAAGGTGTTTCAAGATCGCCGGATGGTTCAAATTCCATGGCAACATCACCATACTGGCCATGACCGCCGGACTGTTTCTTGTATTTCTCGCGGACTTCTACTTTCTTGCGGATCGTCTCACGATACGGTACACGTGGTTTGGAGAGTGTAATTTCTACTTTATACTTAGCAGCCAGCTTGCTGACAACAACATCCAGATGCTGATCACCCATACCATACATCAGGAGCTGACGGTTTTCCTTGTCATTGAATGTCTTCAATGTACAATCTTCTTCCATCATCTTCTGCAAAGCCTGGGAAATCTTGTCAACATCAGCTTTGTTCTTTGCTGCATAGCGTTTGTATGTATAAGGTGCACTGAGTTCAAACTTCTCAAATACAAGAGGATCACTCTTCAGTGAAAGTGTATCGCCTGTTTCTGTATTCGTCAGTTTGGCAATGGCACCGATATCACCGGCTTTAAGCTCAGGTACTTCAATCGCTTCTTTGCCTCGGAGAACATAGAGACGGCTCAGCTTCTCTTCTGTCTCCCGTTCATAATTGTAGATCACGGAATCTGCCTTCAATTCACCGGAGCAGACCTTCACTAATGAATAACGACCGATGAATGGATCCACAATGGTCTTAAATACATATGCGGAGAATGGACGTCTGGAGTCATAGTCCACATTGTATTCTTTGTCAGTTCTAGGATCTTTACCAAAAATCTTAACTGTATCACGGATTGGTGACGGAAGGAATTCAACACATGTCTTAACAAGGTTTTCGATACTGATGTTGTAAAGACCGGATCCACACTGAACCGGAACAACATTGCCGTCATTGACATTCTGTCTCAGGGCATCAATAATCTCATCGATTGTAAATTCGCCGCCATCAAAATAACGATCCATAAATTCTTCACTTGTCTCAGCAACAGCTTCAAGGAGTGCTTCACGACAAGGCTCTAATTCTGCCTGAAGTTCATCTGTCAGATGCATATCTTCAATGGCAACATCTTCGAACTTGTTGCCGTCATCTGTGCACTTGCGTCCCATCATCTTAACAACATTCACATAACCGGTGAACTTGCCGTCTTCTTTGACAGGGAGATGGAAAGGTGCGATCTTCTTGCCGTATAAAGCTCGGAGATCTTCCACGATCTTGGCATAATCAGCATTGTCATCATCGATATCTGTTACAAAGAATACTCTAGGAATATCATACTTCTCACAGAATTCCCATGCACGTTCTGTACCGGCTTCAACACCGGCTTTACCGGAGATAACAATGATCGCGCCGTCAGCAACGGATAATGCTTCTTCAACTTCGCCGACAAAATCGAGATAACCCGGAGTATCAAGAAGATTGATCTTCCAGAATCGCCATTCAATTGGAACGATGGATGTACTGATTGAAAACTTTCTCTTGATTTCTTCTTTATCATAATCGCTGATAGTATTGCCATCAACCACTTTACCCATACGTGACGTAACACCTGTTACATTCGCCATTGCTTCAACGAGTGTTGTCTTACCGCAGCCGCCGTGTCCCAGAACTGCTACGTTACGAATATCCTGTGTCTTATAAACCTTCATGTCCAGTCCTCCAATACGATTTGATACATAGGTTAAACTTCTAATGCTGACATTATCTATTGAAGAAAACCCATGTCTATATTTTACTAAAAAGATAACGATTTTTCAAGTATTTTATTGATATTTAACAATAAATTCTGAAAATTATTTTCGAATATTCGGAATATTTTAACTAACAGATCAAATCAGGCATTTGTGCGTGTCTATTTTTGGTTTTTAGGGGCTGTGTCTACGCAGCAGAATGAAAATGGACCCTGCAATCTGAGAAAAAGAGGGGAATTTAATACTTTAAAGCCATAAACCGTTGACTTTTAAGACGGTAAGTGTTAGACTGATAAAAGCTTAACTGTCTGACAGTTATTTGAATTTATGGTACAAAAGGGGAAATATTATGTCTGAGAAAACAATCGGATTTATTGGCCTTGGGCTGATCGGCGGTTCTATTGCAAAGGCCCTTCGCCGTGTCCATCCGGAATATAGATTAATTGCATATAACCGTTCCAGAAGCAGCCTTGTGGAGGCGATGTCAGAGGGAACGATCAATCAGGCGACAGATGTTATAGATAGTTCTTTTGCGGAATGTGATTTTATTTTTCTGTGTATGCCTGTTTCCGTGAATATCCAGTGCCTGAAGAAACTGAAGGATCTGGTACCGGATACATGTGTGATCACAGATGTAGGCAGTGTGAAGTCCACGATCCACCAGGCTGTCAGAGAACTTGGAATGGAAGCACGTTTTATCGGCGGGCATCCCATGGCAGGCTCTGAGAAAACAGGCTATGCCAGTGCCAGCGACCGGCTGCTTGAGAATGCTTACTATATTATAACACCGACACCCCTCTCCGATCCTGACAAGGTTGAGGAGATGCGGCAGCTTGTGACAGATACGGGGGCTGTTTCAATTGTGCTGGATTATGATGAGCATGATTACGCTACGGCAGCCATCAGTCATCTTCCCCATGTGATCGCCTATACATTAGTTAATCTTGTGAGAACATCCGACAATCCGGAGGGATTGATGCGCCAGCTGGCAGCAGGGGGCTTTAAGGACATTACGCGTATTGCTTCTTCATCACCGGATATGTGGGAATCTATTTGCCTTGAGAATAAGGACCAACTTTTGAAAGTGATCAATGCGTATAAATCTTCATTGGATGATATTGCGGAAGCTATCTGTAGGGATCAGGGGGAGAAGCTGCATCACTTCTTTGAAGAGGCCAAGGATTACCGTGACAGTATGCCGATGAAGATGAAAGGCAGTATTGAGCCGGCATATGAGATTTATGTGGATTTGATTGATGAATCCGGTGCCATTGCGACCATCGCGACGATTCTGGCATCGAATCGCATCAGTATCAAGAATATCGGTATTCTGCATAATCGTGAATTTCAGGAAGGTGTACTGAGAATTGAGTTTTATGAGAGAGATGCAGTAGAAAAGGCCACTGCCCTTTTATCCAAGTATTCATATATCATTCATACGCGTTAGAAATGAAATTCGGCAAGGCGCATGCAGGCATGGGCTTTGCCGAATTATTTGTGTAAATAAAAAGAAAACCTGTCGAAACATTTAGTTTCCGGCAGGTTTTTCTGTTGGAATAATAAAATCCTGTATTCTGTGACTGACAAGATAAGCGTAGGCATCCACCATATTCTCGGCGGTATATTGCTGGTTATTGCTCTGGATCCAGAGTTGAAGCAGATTGGCCAGCGAAATCGAATAAAAAGCGGCAACCATCTCAGGTGTCAGCAAAGGGTTGGTGGATTGACTTTCTATGTAAGATGCATTGACCTCAGAGATAAAAAGCTGATACAGTGAATTCCTGACAATATCTGTAAATGCATTCTGCCCTGTGATTTCAAATGCTTTCTTATAAAAAGTACAATCATTCTTCATGCATACAAACAGCAGCTTTAATCCTTCAGTATACATCTTCTGTTCGAACATGGAATGAACTTTCTCTATAATATTCTCATTGAAGATCCATTCAACAACTTCATATTTATCGCAAAAATAATTATAAAAGGTCGGCCTGATGACACCAGCCTCATCTGTGATCATTTTGATTGTAATTTTCTCAAAGGGATGATCGCGCATAAG
>JBNMJG010000169.1:0-3767 GCA_050873705.1 Coprococcus sp.
CTTTATGACCACCGGATGGTGGGCGGTGTGATGTATCTGGAGGCAGTGAAGATCATCAATGAAGATCCTTCTCTGATTCGGGAGATGGGTGATTTTGAGATCAGCTTATTTTTGTGGGGACTGCGCCATGACTGTCTGAACCGGGAAACTATTTTCAGATTTGCGGACCTTGTTCTTCGCATGAGAAGCTATCATGGAGCATGCCTTCATGCCATGATCGAAATATGCTCGATTTATGAGACAAAGAATATTCTTTCTGCAGTGCTTCATTTGCTGATTCTGGGAGAGAAGAAAGAGAAGGTCTACCATCAGTGGTATGAACTGGGCATCAAGTCTTCGATTAAGATGCCGGAGCTGTATGAATATCATATGGCAACACTGGATATGTCTTCGTGTAAGAAGCTGCCGGTGCCTGTATTGATTTATTTTCAGTATGATAATCATCTGCAGCTTGAGCAGAAAGCGTTCCTGTTCCGTTATGTCATTGAGCATAGAGAGCAATTGGACAGGCTTTTTACAGCTTATGACGGCATTATCCGGGCATTTACCTTTGAACAGCTGCAGAACGGAGTGATTAATGAGGATATCGCGGTTTTGTATGATCACTATCTGACAAAAGAAGCGATGACACCGCACGTTGTCAAAGCAATGCCGGCAGTTATTTTCAAACATCATATCCATTGTGACCATCCGGGAATTAAAGGTGTAGCGGTAGACTATTCAGAACTGGGTGAAGAGAATTATTATCCTTTTGTTCATGGAGATGCTTATGTGGATCTTTATATGGATGACTATAGGATCGTGCTTGTGGATGCCCAGGGTGGGCGTTATATGTCCACAATTCCATATACGACAGGCGGACTGATGGATGTTGGTAAATACATCAAAATTTGTTATGAACAGGGAAGAAACAACAAGATGCTTGTTCTTAACAGAAGTGAACGGGCGTTAAAATATCAGATGATGGATGATGTTTCCATTGAAACTTATAAATGCGTCTTGAAGCTTCAGGATGTCAGCCGTCATTATCAGAAGACGATTCTCAAAAATCTCATTGATTATTACTATGATAATTATGAAGGAGAGACATTGGAGAAGTATTTGCTGCAGCTGGATATTCATCTGCTTGGGCATTCCGAACGCAGTCACATCATTGAGTATTTTATTCAAAGGGGATTGTTTGATAAAGCTTATGAGGCCATCAGGGAGTATGGCTATGAGGGAATTCAGGACAAGCGGATCATGCGTCTTTGTTCAAGGGTGATCCGGGAGAAAGATTTTGAGAAGGATGATCTGCTTGTAGAACTGGCTTATTTTGCATTCTCAAATGGCAAATACGATGAGACGACGCTCCAGTATCTGATTTTGTTTTATGCAGGAACAACAGAAAGTCTGTATGCGATATGGAAAGCGGCCGGAGATTTTGAAGTACCGGCGGCACAGTTAGAAGAACGATTGCTGTGTGAGATTTTATTTACAGAAAATCATGTGGCAGAAGGATGTGAAGTTTTTGCTTCATATTATAATGAACATCCGGGACACAGACTGACAAGAGCATTTCTTGGTTATTACGGATATCATTATCTGGTTCATGGCCAGACAGCCGGGGAGAAGATTTTTCATATCATGGAAATTGAGCTGGATCAGCTGGAGAATGCGAGGGATGTCTGCGCACTTGCGCTGCTGCAGTATTATTCAGAGGCAGAGCATGTGGAACCGGAATTTTATGAACGGCTGCAGCAGGAAGTATCTTCGTTTATGGACAAGGGAATTTTACTTCCGTTTTTCAAAAAATATGCCGGTGATGCAGAAGTTCCGGGAGAGCTGGTGGATTTTATGTATGCGGAATATCATACAAGTCCGAAATCAGCAGTGACGATTTATTATCGTCCGTCAGATCAGGAGAATGCAGAGTGGATACATGAACCGATGCGTCATATTCTCGGAGGTATTTTTATCAAAACTTTCCAGTTATTTGATGGAGAGGCGGTCGAATATTATATTGCCGAGCAGGATGGAGAACAGCTTAAGACCGGTGAGAAAAAGAAACTTACTGCACCGCAATCATCGAATCAGTGGCCGGGAACCGGTGTGGAATTACTGGGCCGAATGCATCAGGCAATTCAGGCCGGGGATGATCAGGCAGTGGATGATCTGATTCGTTCTTATGAGCGTGTCAATGAGATGACAGATCAGTTATTTGAGTTGAAATAGGAGACACAGAGAATGGAAAAACAAAAGTTGATGGTTGGATACGATCTGTGTACAAACTATTCACAGATCAGTTATTATAATATAGAGAAAGATGAACCGGATGCGGTTTATCTGGACGGGCAGGCGGAAATTCCTACCGTGCTCTGCAGATTGTTTGCCGGCGGCGAATGGCTGGCGGGACAGCAGGCAGAGAAAGCGGCACAGGAGGGAAAAGGGGTTCCTGTCAGGAACTTTACGACGCACATCGCCGATGATCCGATGGTGGATGTAGCCGGTGAGCGGATGGAGAAAGCTGGTCTTATCAGTATTTTCCTGTCAAAGACGCTTAAGGCGATAGAGAATGTCAGTGAGTCAGCGGAAGTAGGCTTTATAACGGTTACCATGGAAGATATTGATCTGGCGGCAGCAGATGCGCTGAAAAGGGCGATCGCATCCATGGGGATGGATGAAAAATTACTGGCATTGGAGAGCCATCGTCTGAGCTATGAATATTATGCGCTGTCACAGAGAAGAGAGCTTTGGACCCATGATGTGGGACTGTTTGAATATGACAGGAATGGTTTGAGATATCATCATTTGAGTGTTTCATGGAAACACCATCCGCCGGTAGTGACTGCAGAGACAACAGATTTGAATCAATATCTGGATGGGCACGAATTGTCAGATCAGGTGCCGCCGGAGATGGACAGAAAATTTCTCGAGGCCATCAAAGAAGTTTCTGCCAGAAGAACGATCTCAACCTATTATCTTATGGGAGAGGGATTTGCAGAAGCAGGATCCGGCAAAAGCTGGATGAACCTTTCGTTGAAGCAGCTGTGCGCTATGAAGAGGCATGTCTTTGTAGGGCAGAATCTTTATGCCAGAGGTGCCTGCTATCACAGTTATGATCAGGGCGCGCTTGGAAAGAAGCCGGGATTTGCAGCAGCCAACGCAGGTTTGTTGACAAAGGATATTTATCTGCGTTCTGTACATAAACATGCGCCCCAGAAACTGGTTTTGGCAGCAGCAGGAACACCGTGGTACAGTGCTGTTTCGAAAACGGCGATTATCATTGATGACCAGGAACAGCTGATCATCAGAATGCGAGATCCGCTGACTAATTTTGAACAGACAGAGGTCTTACAGTTGGATGATCTGCCGGAGAGACCGCCGAAGACGACAAAATTACTCATTGAGACATCTTTTCAGTCAGAGACAAGCTGCCGTATCAGGATTACGGATATGGGATTTGGCGAGATTTTTGCGGCAACAGGCAAAGTCTGGGAGAAACAGTTTGATATCACTGAAGCGGCTGCTGCCCCTTTGCAATCAGGGAAGGAGTCAGTCATTGAAGCAACGATGCCGCTGGAAGTTTTTCCGTTAGACATGAAGATGTCAGGGACACGCATCTTTTCACTGGAGGAATTATGCTGGTATCTCTCAAAGAATGTTTATGTTACGACATACGATCTTTTCGATGAGAAGATGTTTTTCTGGATGGACAAGATTACCGGCAATCATTCTCTGGCATTGGCCATTGCCAATTACAAATCTGCCGGAAAGTCATTGAAGGA
>JBNMJG010000170.1:0-3767 GCA_050873705.1 Coprococcus sp.
GATAATTACGGTCAGATGAAGCGATGTCTGAGACAGTTGGAAAAGCAGCTGGAAGCATGCGGTGATTTGCCGATTCTTGCGGTGACGCATATGCTGCCGGTTAAAGACTTTTGCGTGCCGGAGACACCGGGTGGTTTGAAATGGGGATTTTTTAATGCATTTCTGGGCAGTACAGCCATAGAGGCACTTTATAAAAAATACCCTGTACGATATGCGGTATGCGGTCATGTTCACTATCGCAGCCATGTTCAAAGAGATGGCATCAGTCATATCTGTCCATGTCTGGGGTATCACACGGAATGGCCGTTGTATCAGCTTGGAGATAACAGTGCGGCTGTACATATCAAAGATGCGTTGTATATTCTTGAGGTGGAGTAATCCAATCCTTCAATTGCAGGAAAGTGCAGGCAGCATACAAGAAAGAGGGGGGCAAAGTTTTGCAGAATATTGACAGAAGAGAAATTTTACGGCATGTAGATCATACACTTTTAGCACCGACAGCAACCTGGGAGGAACTACAGGTACTTTGTGATGAAGCCCTTCAATACGAAACGGCTTCAGTCTGTGTACCGCCCAACAGAGTCAAACAGGTCAAAGATTATCTTTGCGGACGGATGCCGGTATGTACAGTTGTAGGCTTTCCAAACGGTTACCATACGACAGCAGTGAAAGCGTTGGAGACGGAAGAAGTTTTAGACCGCGGCGCAGATGAAGTGGATATGGTGATTAATCTGGGGTGGGTTAAGGAAAAGAGATTTCATGATATTCAGACAGAAATCCATACCCTGAAGGATATCTGTGATGACAAAATTCTGAAGGTCATTGTGGAAGCCTGCTATCTGACAGAGGAAGAAAAGATAAAAATGTGTGAAGTCGTGACAGAGGCCGGCGCTGACTTTATTAAGACATCCACAGGATTTGGCACCGGCGGTGCAACATTTGAGGATGTGGCACTTTTTGCGGCACATATCGGTGATCATGTCAAAATTAAGGCAGCAGGTGGTATCGGAAATTTCGAGGATGCTCAGAGATTTCTGGAGCTGGGGGCTTCCAGACTCGGAACAAGCCGTTTAGTTAAGATTATGGAAGCAGACAAGCCGATTTTATAGAAGCAGGGAGCTAATCATATAATTATACAAAAAGAAACCGGACAGAATGGATCAAAAGCTATCTGTCCGGTATTGTAGTATTTACTTCATATTATGTAATATTTTTAGAGAAGCAAAGCATTTGCCTATGTTCAGAAGGCAAATAAAGTAGAAAACAAAGCTTAATCCAAGTAGGCTTTTAATAATTCCAGAGTATTTTTTACGCCTTCAATATGAGAACGTTCGTAGCCGTGTGAAGCATAGACACCGGCACCGATGAGAGCATGGCGGATATCATAACCGGCATCAAGAGCGGCATCTGCATCTGAACCATAATGCGGGTAGATATCAATGGCAAAATCAATACCCTGTTCTTCTGCGGCAGCAACCAGTGCTGAAACAGTGGCATAGTGATAAGGACCATGGCTGTCTTTGGCACAGATGGATACCTGGCGTTCTGTACAGTTGAGGCCTTCGCCGACACATCCCATATCAACGGCCAGTACTTCACTGACAGGTGCAGGAAGATAAGAGCAGCCGTGACCTACTTATTCAAAAACGGAAATATGCTGATAGATCCGGCGTTCGGGAACGATATCCTGTTCCTGAAGGTAATTGGCTTAGCCCATAAGGATGGCAACACTCAGCTTATCATCAAGGAAGCGGCTCTTGATATAACCGGATTCAGTAATACGTGTTCGCGGATCGAAGCAAACAATATCGCCGGTGCGGATGCCAAGGGCAGCAACCCCTTCTTTGTTGTAGACATCTTCATCCAGAACAACTTCCATGGTATCGAAAGTCCTTTTCTTCTCGTTATAATCGCCGTTGACATGGATGGAAGCATCAATTAACTGAAAAGTACCATCATAAATTCTTCCGCCCCGGGTATAGATTCGGCAATTCTCGCCTTCGGTATTGTTGGGATTGAGACCGCCCAGCGGAGTTAGTTTCAGGCGGCCGTCACTTTTGACAGTGTGGACCATGGCGCCAAGTGTATCCATGTGAGCTGTCAGCAGAATGGCATCATCTTCATTCTTACCGCCAAGATCAATAAAGATACCGCCCTTAGCGGTGCGGACAGGGGCGTACCCCATTTTTTTGTAAACATTCATGACATGTTCAGCGGCATATTCAGTAAAACCTGTGGGACTGTCAATGGCTGTCAGATCTTTTAGTTGTTCTAAGATAAAATCTATTTCGTTCATGCGAATCCTCCTGATGTTTTTCTTTTATTATAGCTAATTTCTCATAAAAAGAAAAGCAGTATACGTTTATGTATAAAGTATGTTATAATAGGATATGTTTTGTAGGCTGGTACATGGCGATCTGGCAGATGTGCCGGTTGGAAGTATGACAAGAATTTTATAAAATGAAAGAAGATACGACTATGCATATGAAAATTGGAAGAAATGATCCGTGTTGGTGCGGAAGTATGAAGAAGTACAAGAATTGTCATCAGAGTTTTGATGAGAAGATTGAAGAATTGAGATCTCAGGGACACATCGTTCCGGATCACTCACTGATCAAGACACCTGAGCAGATTGCAGGTATCAAGGAGAGTGCGAAGATCAACATTGCTGTCTTGGATGAAGTCGCTTCAAAGATCAAAGAGGGTATGACGACAGAAGAGATTGACAAGATTGTTTATGATACAACAACGAAGATGGGGGGCATTCCTGCACCTTTAAATTATGAAGGCTTTCCGAAGAGTGTATGCACTTCTGTGAATGAGGAAGTCTGCCATGGTATTCCGTCTCCGAAAGTTGTACTTAAGGACGGCGATATCATAAATGTGGATGTCTCTACTATTTATAAGGGGTATTATTCTGATTCATCCAGAATGTTCTGTATCGGCAATGTTTCAGAAGAAAAGAGAAAACTGGTGCGGGTCGTTAAAGAGTGTGTTGAATTGGGGCTTGAACAGGTTAAGCCATGGGGATTTCTCGGTGATATGAGCCAGGCTGTTTATGATCATGCCACAGAGAATGGCTATCAGGTAGTAAGAAATATCGGTGGTCATGGTGTTGGCCTTGAGTTTCATGAAGATCCTTGGGTAGGTTATATTTATAAGAAGGGCACACAGATGGTGATGGCACCTGGCATGATGTTTACCATTGAACCAATGGTGAACATGGGCACACATAAGATCAGTGTGGATAAGAAGAATGGCTGGACCGTCTATACCAATGATAAGAAACCTTCTGCACAATGGGAGATCCAGGTACTTGTCACAGAAGATGGTCATGAAGTTATCGCATATTAATCAATGATAGGAGTGAAGCAGAATGCTGTGGATATTGCTGGCTGCTGCCATTTGTGCAGTTGACCTTGGCATTAAGCACTATATTGACACTCACAAAAAGGAAAACTGCTATGAACCGGCGGCGGGCGGACGTATAATTATTACACGTTTCCATAATCCGGGAGCAATGCTTGGCTGGATGAAGAAGAAGCCGAAGATGCTGATGGGAATAACGCTGTTGGGGATTGGTGTGCTGGCAGGCGGTTTGATGGGTGCACTGTACAAGAAACGGTCGCCGTTGATTCAAATGGGACTGGCGCTTTTGCTGGGAGGCGCAGCCAGCAATGCTTATGATCGGATCATCAAAAAAGAAGTGACAGATTATTTCAGAATTTCGATAGGTTCTGAGCGGCTGGAGCGGATGATCTTTAATC
>JBNMJG010000171.1:0-3761 GCA_050873705.1 Coprococcus sp.
AAAGGCTCTGATAATGATATTCAGGCAGTATTAAATTCAACCCGCGGCAAGACCAATGTCCGCTATGTCTTAAATGATGATTTCTCCGTTATCTCCATGGTGTCCCACGGATTCGGCATCACCATCATGCCGGAGCTGATCCTTCGAAACCTCAATTACAGTCTGGAAATTCGTCCCATTGATCCGCCACAGCACCGTACCATCGGCATTGCTTCCATGCCGTTAAACCGTGTTTCAGTGCTGACGAAAACTTTTATTCAGTATCTGACGGACCCATCTAAAATTGACTTTCATCATTTGGCCGATGAATAATTTTTCAGATAAATAACAACACACGAATGCCCCTGAACACTGTCATTCCACAGTTTTCAGGGGCATTCTCTTTATTACCGAACAGCCGATTCGGGCTTATTCAGACTCTCTATTCGTTCAGTGATAATTAATGAACCTTATTCTTGATCTCGTCAACAATCTTCTCAACGAATTCGTCAAGACCGACAACTGTTGTGTCTTTCTCACCATGAAGTCTGTAAGAAACTGTTCTGTTCTCCTGTTCATTGAAACCGATAACAAGGAGGTATGGTACCTTCTGGATCTGGCCTTCACGCATACGATAGCCCAGTTTCTCGGATCTGTTGTCAAGGTCAACACGAACGTTCTGTGCTTCAAGAAGCTCACAAATCTCGTTGGCATATGCATTCAGCTCATCATTGTCTGTCTTAACAGGCATAACCTTAACCTGGATCGGTGCAAGCCATGTAGGCAGGTTGCCCTTTGTCTCCTCAAGGATATAAGCCATGAATCTGTCAAGGGAACCAAGGATAGCTCTATGAAGGACAACAGGTGTCTTCTTCTCGCCGTCTTTGTCAACGTATGTCAGCTGGAACTTAGCCGGCAGACAGAAGTCAAGCTGACATGTGGATAATGTGATCTCATTGCCCACTGCAGGCTTCACATTAACATCCAGCTTAGGACCGTAGAAAGCAGCTTCACCGATTTCTTCTGTATAGTCAAGACCCAGTTCGTTCATAACTTCACGCAGCGCATTCTCGGCCTTGTTCCACATCTCATCATCGTCGTGGTATTTCTCTTTGTCTTCAGGATCTCTCAGGGATAAGACACATCTGTAATCTGTGATGCCGAAATCTTCATATGTGCTGAAGATCAGGTCTACAACTCTGGAGATTTCATCCTTGATCTGCTCAGGTGTTACAAACAGATGGGCATCGTTCTGGCAGAAATGTCTGCCTCTCTCGATACCTTTCAGTGTACCGCTGGCTTCATATCTGAAATCATGAGCGATCTCACCGATTCTGATCGGCAGATCTCTGTATGAATGTCTCTTGTTGGCATAGATCATCATATGATGCGGGCAGTTCATCGGTCTGAGTACGAATGCTTCATCATCAACTTCCATAGCCGGGAACATGTTCTCTTTGTAATGATCCCAGTGACCGGATGTCTTGTACAGGTTTACTGTACCGACACAAGGTGTCATAACGTGCTGATAACCCAGTTTGCGTTCCTTTTCTTTGATGTAGTTCTCAAGCTCCTGCCAGATTGTGTAACCCTTTGGAAGGAACATAGGAAGGCCTCGGCCTACCAGATCATCTACCATGAAAAGTTCCATATCCTTGCCGATCTTACGGTGGTCTCTTTCCTTCGCTTCTTCAAGGAGCTGTAAATGTGCTTCCAGTTCTTCAGCAGTCGGGAAACATACACCATAGATTCTCTGAAGGACTTTGTTCTTGCTGTCACCCTTCCAGTAGGCACCGGAATGTCTCAGCAGTTTGAAATGGCGGCATAACTTCACATTGTCTACGTGAGGTCCGCGGCAGAGATCTGTGAAATCACCCTGTGTATAACATGAAATAGTGCCGTCTTCCAGGCCATTGATCAGATCGATCTTATATTCATCATCCTTGAACATCTCAAGGGCTTCTTCCTTGGAAATCTCATGACGAACAATCTTCTTGCCGCTCTTGGCAACTTTCTTCATCTCTTTCTCGATGGCAGCGATATCTTCATCTCTGATAACGTCATCACCCAGATCCACATCATAATAGAAACCTTCTGCAACAACAGGTCCAACCCAGAACTTTGCCTGTGGATAGAGATGTTTGATTGCCTGTGCCATCAGATGTGCACAGGAATGGTTCAGCATTTTCAACTGTTCATCTTCTTTAAAATTAACCATTGTACTTATCTCCTTCTATCTTCTGTATCTAAAAACACATGACTTGCTCGTAAAGTCTGCACTTTCAAATACACTGTTTTTAACATTGCAACTGTTATTGTACCACGCGAAATGATTTTTAACAATATCATTCCGAACTATTATTTTTGACAGTACATCATATTT
The DNA here is from genome assembly GCA_050873705.1 of Coprococcus sp. Taxonomy (GTDB): domain Bacteria; phylum Bacillota; class Clostridia; order Lachnospirales; family Lachnospiraceae; genus Coprococcus_A. Next base: position 2,363 of record JBNMJG010000171.1, read on the forward strand.
TTACAGTGATTCTGCCGGTGACGGCCTCCAATCCTGATCCGTAAAAATGGACAGCTATCTAAAACGGTTGATGGTCTGGCAAAGTGTCTGCAGATCCATCGGTTTGGAGATATGGGCATTCATCCCGGCATCCAAGCTCTGCTGGATATCATCCGCAAAGGCATTGGCCGTCATGGCAATGATCGGTATGGTCTGCCCCAGAGGATTGCTGCCTGATCGGATGGCCCTTGTTGCATCATAGCCATTCATCTTCGGCATCTGCACATCCATCAGGATCATATCAAATTCTCCCGGCTTAACCGTTTTAAAACGCTCAGTGATTTCCTGTCCATTGGTACAGATCACGCACTTTCCACCTGCCATTTCCAGCATCGCCTGCAGTATCTCCGCATTCAGGACATTATCTTCTGCACACAAAAAACGCAGACCTTTCAGGCTGATTGTCTCATCCGGCTCACCCGCCGGTACATGCTGCAAAACAGATACACTCCCGATATTCTCCTGGTCTACCCGAAGCTCCAGCACTACTTCAAATGTACTGCCTTCTCCTTCAGTACTCTCCACACGAATACTGCCGCCCATCATATCCACAAGATTTTTGGTGATGGCCATACCAAGCCCTGTTCCCTGGATCCTGTTGGTCACAGAATTCTCCTGTCGGCTGAAAGGTTCAAAAATATGCTCCAGGAAGTCCGCTTTCATTCCCATACCGTTATCTGTCACTGTAAATTTAAACTTTGCACAGGATTCGGAATTGAATTTCAATTCTGTCACATCAAATGTAATATGCCCGCCATCCTGTGTGTACTTGACAGCATTGCTGAGAATGTTGATAAATATCTGTCGGATACGCAGGGCATCGCCTTCCAGATGATCGTGCCGGATCTTGCGCATGTGCACTTCAAAATGCTGTTCCCTCTCTGCCGCCTGCGGCCGGATAAGCACCTCGATCTCTCTGATCTGCTCCAGAAGACTGAACTTCTCGATATTTAATGCGGTATCACCACTCTCGATCTTGCTCATATCCAGTACATCGTTGATCAGACCAAGCAGATGGCTGCTGGATGTCCGGATCTTCTGTATATATTCCCGCATCCTGTCCGGATGATCCATCTCATGCTCCATGAGTTCTGACAGCCCCACGATCACATTCATCGGTGTACGGATATCATGGCTCATATTGGAAAGGAAACTGCTTTTGGCCGCATTGGCATTGCGGGCAATTTCCAAAGCTTCCTCGATATTCTTACGGATCTCCTGCTCATGGCTGTGGTCTGTAAATTCAAAGATCAGCAGATCCATCTCTCCGCGGACCACATGATACACTGTCTTCTGGTACATCTTCGCCTTGGTATGCCCAACCGGCGTGATCCAGCAATCCTGTACAATCGATTTGCCT